>NZ_JBGSXS010000226.1:0-31618 GCF_041751335.1 Aquiflexum sp. | reverse complement strand
TTTCCTTATTTTGACCACTTTTACCGGCTGCAGTGTGATTGGTGATATTTTCGAAGCCGGCATGTGGATGGGGATAATAATAGTCGTTCTGGTTATCGCTTTGGTTTTTTGGATTATAAAAAAATTGCTATAAATATTTTTAGCATCCTTATGGAAATTGGTGTAAAAACCCCGTCACTTCTCAGATTTCAAAAAGATCCTTTAAGCATAAAGAAGGTCATTGCTACGAATAAACAACCTAAGCGATGTATAAAATGCACCGATAAATTTTTAATCCGACGAATATGCTGTACTTTAAGGGAAAACTGAATTCCTCTGATGACAAAGAGACTACGGATAAAGAAAGTTATATTTTTGATATTCATTTGGTTTTACTTTGACAATCCACTAATAGCCCAAAGTGGAAATAGATCCAACTTTATTGGGATCAATCCAAGCGTCACTGTGGAACCATTTTATGAAAAGGGAGAATTGGATATAAACATAATCCCAATCGTTTATCAAACACCTTTGACAAATATTTTTGACTTAAGACTTACTTCAATATGTAACCTTGGAATTAGAAATGAGGGAAATGAAATAAGCCATTTTGGGATTGAGACAGCTCTGCCAATATTTTTTAAAGCAAAGCAAGATAAAAAGGAAAGTTCAAAAGGATTATTTGTTGCACCTATTGTGAGCCTGACAAGAAATCGGAAGGAAGAACATAATAATGTTGGGCTTTGGGTTGAGCCCGGTTACAACTTATTGTTTGATAATAAATTTGCCTTGAGTTTCGGGCTTCAACTGGGCGGAACTTATTTTTCTTATGACAATGGACAAACCAAATGGGGCAATCACTTTGGAGTGAAAATTATTTTTGGTAAATGGCTTTAAGGATAATCAAATAGAATAAAATAATTGAATTTATAAATATAAAGCCCTAATACATTTACCTATCAGGGCTTTTTTTAAGAACTATGTAAGGAAATAGTAAATGCTATTACTCCCAATGAAGTTCGGTTATTTCTCTTTTATTGAAGCCTAAATTTAATTGGCAACCTCAATCTGACACGAACAGGTCTGGAACTTTGTTTGCCGGGATTCCAAGCAGGGGCATTGGTGATAACCCTGATGGCTTCTTCATCACATCCTGCACCGATTCCTCTCAACAACTCCACGTCGCTGATGCTTCCATCCGTATTTACAATGAACGAAATATAGACAGTTCCTTCTACACCCATCCTTTTGGCCGGGGTGGGATATTTTAGATTTTTATTCAGGTAACTGTTCCAAGCTGCCATGCCACCTATAGGTTGGGGCATTACCTCGGTGAAGTCCAATACTTCGTCCCCAATTTCGATAAGCGGAGGAATCAGCATAAAGGGTACAGGTGAAACCATGGACTCATCAATATTGATATCAATGTTGGGGATGTCTTTTGTAATGATTGCATCATCATCGATTTCAATAATGATCGGTGAGGAAACTAGAGGAGGCGGTAATTCTTGAACAGTAATGGGTATATCAGGAGTATTATCCCATAGTTCCAATTCTATGGCAGAGAAAGGGGATCTTTCTTCTTTTGGAGATTTCCACTCAAATGCGAATAAAACGAGAGATATACTGATGACTAAAGCTAAATTGAAAAACAATGATCTTTTGTCAGTCAATTCCAATTGGGGATGTTTTTTGGTTTCCATGGATACAAGATTTGGTACACCATGAATTTAGTTATAAATGAACTAAAATCAAATATAATAGAATAAAAAATTAGTTATATAATGTAAAAATAAAGGGGCTATAGCCCCTTTTATATTTTATCCAAGTTTAAATCTTATCGGAAGTCTCATCCTTACTCTTACAGGACGTCCTCTTTGCTTACCAGGGGTCCATTTTGGAGCTCCACTGACCACTCTGAGTGCTTCTTCATCACAACCTCCTCCAATTCCTCTGAGGATTTCAACGTCTTGTATTGAACCATCAGTGTTCACAACAAACACTACATATACAGTACCTTCAACACCCATACGTCTAGCTTGGGTCGGATATTTAAGGTTATTGCTCAAATACTTGTTCCAAGCTTCCATTCCTCCCGGAAATTCAGGTGAGTTTTCCACAACATCAAAAATCTCATCTGCTTTTTCCACTACAGGAGCATCAGCAATGACTACTTCTTTGATGACAGTTTCTTCTTTCACGTCCACATCGAAATTCACTTCGATTTTTTCCTCGATTTCAACCTCATCAGGAATCTCCTGAATAACAGGCTGCTCGATTGGTGGTGGTGGTGGTGGTGGCTGTTCCGTAATCGGAATGTCCAACAGTTCCTCAAAATCATCGGCTACTTGCCCAAGATCTTTCAAATTTCTTTCGTCAAAAGACTTGTATTCGAAAGCAAATAGGACCAATCCGACGCTAATGAGCAAACCAAGATTCATGAACATCCCTGTTCTCTTGGTCAAATCCGCTTTAGGCGTCTTTTTAGCTTCCATGGTTGTTAATTATAAGGTTAATAATTTATTTGATGCGTAAGGAATAACAATTCTAGCCATTTATTTTAATTTATACAAGCCTGTTGTTTGCCTTATATAAAATAAAAAAGACAATAAAGCCGAATGCGCCTCCTACTAAATTTGCAACAATATCCATGTAGTCAAAGGTTCGATTTGGGACAAATTGTTGTAAATACTCTGCTAATATAGGGAAAATAAAGCAGAATACTAATAAATTAGTAATTAAAATTCTTGTATTTATTCCCCTTTTTTCATTTATGGTGCCTACTCTTAGCCATAAAAAGGAGAGAACCGCAAACAGCAAAAAATGACCTAACTTATCTCCAAATGAAAATTCAGGCAGTTTTGGTAAAGATCTTCCCGGAGTGAACATCGCCAACGAAACCATCAATAGCCATAGTACCGCTGGAATTAATCTTCTGATTCTCAAAACAGGATCAGGCTCCAATCAATTCAGAATAATCTTCCGGTGAAAGAAGTTCATCTTCCGGTATTTCCCCTGTAATCCTCACTTTGATCATCCAGCCAGTTTCATAAGGAGATTCATTCACCAGTTCAGGGGATGATTCGAGTTCCTCATTGAATTCTATGATTTCGCCTTCGAGTGGCATAAAAAGATCAGAAACTGTTTTTACAGCTTCCACGGTACCAAAAACTTCTCCTGCGGCAATGGTCTCACCTACAGTTTCCACTTCAACATAGACAATGTCACCAAGTTCTCTTTGCGCAAATTCAGTTATGCCTATTGTGGCAACTCCATCTTCAATTTTAACCCACTCATGGTCTTTGGTGTACTTTAGTTCTTTAGGGAAATTCATATTATTATTTTTAAGGATTCCAAAAATACAAGGTTTCACCAAATGTAAAAACCTATTGTGCTAAATTAAATCTTAATTGTCCACCAAAGGCAGTAGAACTTCTTCTGAAGGCGGTGGTGACTCTTGGGTCATTGACCGTTCTATCAAAATAGAAAGTTATATTGAGGCTCTTATTGACTACATAACCGATTGTTGGTCTTATCTGTAAATTAAGGTTTCCATTGGTCACAGTGCTACCCTCATCGATTTTTCTTTGAACTTGGCGCGTATCAACTACCCGTGTATTGATCCTTATCTGCAAATCGTTTTGTAGAACTTCCTGCCTACCTTGGATTTTGAAAGGGATTTTTACACCTGCTTTGGTATAACCCAAATCAAAACCGAAATCCCTGCTGTTTTGTTCAGTCACCTGTGCATTGGAAAAATTCAACCCAATGTTTCTTTCAGAATTGTATTCCATTTTGATACTGAGTCTGTCCTTTGTCAATAAGTCAACACCAAGTAGCGGGGAGAATCTTTCAGAAAGAACCACCTGATTTAAAATAAAGATGGGTATATATTCACCGAACTCATTGGTTAGACTTGCTCCCGGAAAGTTTTGAATCCTGTTGTATAATTCAAGTCCATTTTGATACAACAATGAATTGGAAAAGTTGCTAACCTCGTAGGTTGATGCATATCCGTGGGTCAGGTTGATGCTTGAAAAATATTCCCTCAGGGCAGGGATCTGACCCAGTCCTTTATAGTCTACCCTCCAATTGGGGATGGGGATCCTTGGGAATGGATTAAGGGCAATAGTGGATGGGTCTTTACCTGAGTATGCGGATAGAAATGCCATCGTCAGCACATCCTGACCGTTTATGGAGTATTCCCCACCTGGATTTTGGGCATTTAGCCTTGATTGGATAATTCCCCTGTTCTGTTCAAAATTTGTGAAAATGGGGGAGTTATTATTTTGGTCATCCCTGGCCAAGGTAGTCCGTATCATGGAATAAGTAATGCTATAGCCACTCATTCTATTGGGACTAAGGGATTGGAAATTTCCTGGGTTCTCTGGGTTGTTTCTGAATATTTCACTGAATTCTCCAGTCTCTCTTTTTTTGGCATCAAGTTGAATCCTGAAATCCCGAATTGGTTCCGCCACTCCTGTAATTTGAAGGTTTCTGGTTTGGTTTTGTCTGAACAGCTGAGTGAGTTCGGTACTGGGGGCAATCAATCCCTGGTCTGCAAGTCCAAACCTGACATCTGGGTTTTGTCCACCGAAAATAAACCCTAGCCCCGGATTCATAAAACTCCTGTCCAGTCCCATTAGCCCCGTCTCAGCCATATAGCCAGGAAGAAATGTTCCCTCCACTATCGAGTAGCGGAAGTTGATGTCTTTGACCATAGTCAGGAATTTGATCAATCCCCTTGTGAATGGTGTACCAATCGTATCCTCGGCACTTACTGCGGTTCGCCCTGGTATGGTCGGTCTTTTTGGTGCATTCAAAGCCCTGTATTTGGCATTTTTATTATATAGTTTGACAAAGTCCAGTTTGCCGGTTATAGTTTGGTCCCGGGTATTTTGAATGACATTTCCCAGTGTGTCTCTTTGGCCGATTGCACCGGTCAGCCACGTGTAATTTGCTGAATACCTGTAATCTGCCCCGATCCAATCCAGCATTCCTATTTTATCCAATGGGATTTTGTAATTGCCGGTTACCTGATGGTTATAATTGGTAGTTCTTCCAAGATTTCGGATATTGGTTCTTACGGAATCCCTTTTGGCCTCTGTATCCAGATCTCCTTCAGGTTCATCGATAACTGCCATTATTCTACTAATAAAGTCAACCCTTAGGTTTTTGGTCAGATCCCAGTTTAGGTTGTAATTCCGATTGATAAAGAAGCTTTTTTGGAAGAAAGGATCCACACCATCTGTAGTGAGCTGGTCATTTCTGTATTGGGTCCTGATAAATCGCCTGTCCACATCTACCCTCGCCGCAAAAGAGGTGGGTACAAAATTGAAATTGATATCTCTGATGAGATTGAAATTACTTCCGCCCAACCATTCAGCATTTTTGAATGGCTCCAGGACCAATGGTTTGGGTTGATAGACATAGGCGACGTTTCCGACATAGGTTTCAAAATCATAACTTTGGGTATTGATATTGCTTTGTTTGACAGAACCATAAGCATAGGAAAAGGAGAAATTGCTGAGGTCGTAGATTTTGCTCACCTCCCTTTCAGGATTTCTGTTTTTCCGGACATTGGTAAATCCGATGTTCCTTCTCCTCATCTGGTCAAGTACCTGATCTCTATAAAATTCCCTTTCTGCCTGCGTTTGGAATTTCTCCAATGCCCGATCAAATAGTACGTCAGGGTTTAAGGGGTCATATTGTGGTCTGCTGATTGCATTTTCCATACTGACATACATTGGAATGGTAACATTCAAGGCCTCAGGTAGGAGTTTGTCCACACTGACATTTGCTGAAATATCATATTGGGTTGCGGCAAACATTGCCCTTTGGGAAAGTCTTGTTTCCAGTCCGCCAAATCCAAAAGTACTATGTCTGATCGAACTTGAAATTGTCGCTACATCTGCGATCTGAGCATTCAGGATGGCATTGGCCGCCCAACCTGATGATTCAGTGAATCCGGTAACCCTCAATTCGTTTGCCCAAATACAGATGGATTTGGAAGCACCACCGGCAGTTCCGGGATTCCTGATACCGATCATCATGCCCTGAATAAGACTGAGTTCAGGACGTCCCACCACTGTAACCTTGTATTGGCGGACATCTTGGGAAAAGGCCAGGTTTAATGGAACCCGCTGGTTATCCCTATTGATTTTTACACCTACGATTTCATTGATGGCAATATCAATTTCATTTTCAGCAGGCCATATCTGTTGTGGGTCTCTTGTTCCTTTCGGAGTGATGAGAAGTGGAACCTCAATTTCATAATAGTTGTCCGTGTAATCAGTTCCCATCCTAAGGAAAGCAGTCAGCTCTCCATCCTGGGCATCATCACTGTCAGCATGGAAAAACATTTTGAGTCTTTCAAACTGTACAAGGTCCAAGGAACTTGCATTTTTGAAAACGGCTCTTGCATCTTTGGCCTGAAGGTCTTCCACACATAGCCTGATGGATTGCTCGTTGAGGACCCTTTCTACTGAAGCTAGATTATCCCTGTCCCTTACTATTCCAGGAGGAAGAACATAAGGGCTCTGGGTTGCACTTCCCTGACCATTTTCTTCTATATTGACTACATCCACATTGAAGTTGGAATTGTCAGGCTCAGGTATTTCAAAAAAACCACGGTCAAAAAGTGATTCCTGGAATACACGCCACTGACTGGCCACCAACCTGAAATTAGCCATTCGGAGTACCACAGGCTGCTCAAAGTCCGTCAAATAGGCCCTCATAAATCGGATGGATTTAAACCCGGAGATATCACCCTGAACCCTATCAGGGGTTCTGACAGGTATCCTGATCAAATACCAATCGACCTGATCTCCGCTTTGGGTTGTCGTTACTTTATCGATAACGTAATTTCTTCCCACTTCCATCTGACCTGGCCTAAGGTCTATTTCATATTCATAATATGCCTCTAACTCATTGATCGTATTGTCATTGTTCAAATCTTCATTATTGGGAAGGTTTGAACCTGAAGGTGTATAAGGGAGGTTAACATTGGCAGTAATCGGAGTATTACCTTCCATACCGTTGAATTTTTTATGCCGCTCCAGGATTTTTACATCGTTTATGTCAAATTCTTCATCCAGATAATATTGGAAATCATCGGCAGAAGCATCCTGAGTGATTCTTTGTAAGGCATTTGGGCTGACATTTAGGCGGTTGATAAATCGGTCACTATAGAATTCAGCCTCATCTTCACTTCTCAATCCATCCAGACCTACATCCTGATTTACCCTTGATTCTGGTGAGTTGTCAAAAGCCGGAATCAGAAACTGTTCCCTCGTGATTCTTCCCCATTCTGTTGTAGCTACTGCACTTGGATCTCCGTCACTGGGAAGACCGTTTTCGAAATTGTGTCTACTATCTTTGATGATATCTTCTGAAATTTCCCCTAGATTGAATCTTAATTTTCCTCCAGTGGTGTTATTTTCATTGAACACACCATCTAGTACTCTACCATTTTGCCCTTGAATAAATGGATCCAAAAGCCAAAACTCCAGATATTCAATGTTGGTCCTGTCAAAATCCACTTCTGTGGTAATTGGCCTGGTAACCCCACCATAGTTGAGTCTTGGATCAGGCAGTAATCCTTCTGAGGTCAGATTTGGATTGTAATTATACATTCCCCTTTCGTGAGGGAAATAGGCAATTTCAAATAGTGGTTCTGGAACTACAATAACATCCCTATCCCTTCTTTGGAAAATCTCCTGGGGAAGAACCCTTCTAACATAATGGTTGATCCTGTCTTCTCTAGAAATATTAGTTGGTACCCCTGGGCCGCCTTCTCTATAGAAAACATTGTCAATATTGTACCAAGCTATTTTTGCCCTCCTATAAGCATTTCCTAACCTATCCTCGGTCAATGGACTGAGATCAAATGTGTTTGCGTCTGTCTTTGGAGTTGCGGCCAAATGCCAGGTCTGTGCAGCTGCTCCACCAAGGTTGTAAGGTGTGATGGCTGTTTCAAAATCATCAATGTAGGATGCTTGTTCTCCATTGACCTTGTTAGAGGTTCCCGGCAGAAGTTGTGCAAATTCTCCACTGAACTGCACGATTGATTTTTCTTTGGTATTGGTAAAAGGTAATGCGTCTGCGAGCTTGGTCAACCATCTCGATTCGTCATTGAAGTTGGCATCTAATCCCCACATGCTGTTTCTCAATGTCTCACTTCCTGTTGCAATCCTTGTAATATTGGGTCTTTCATTGAGGTATAGGAAAGTACCGCCAATATTGAATTTGTCATTGAGAATATAATCCAACCTGGTACCCAACAAACTTCTGGTCTGAAATGAAACCAAATCTGCTTTTTCAAAACTGACAGAAATCCTTTTACCAGATTGAAGAATTCCTTCATTGATGATGGTGACTCTTCCGAAATTATAATCCACCGTGTAATCAACACCTTCGGTAAGCGGGATATTTCCGGCCATCAAAATGACAGATCCCGGGGAAATATTAAGACCCGGTAGCAAAATCTCCGAAGAGGATCCTGCGGTTAATCGGCCTTTAATGAAATATTTGTCATATCTGGTGACCAATTCAGCATCTGCTTGGGTGGTACGGTACAAAGTATCGAAGACAAATTTTTCAGCTAAATTGGCCTCATTGGGTAAGAAAAGATTTCTCAGTGTTCTTCCAAAAGGTTCCAGAACTGGGAATATCAACAATCCCCTCTCAGGTATGATGGTAATCCCTGGAATAAAATCAAAATTTCCATCGGGTGCGGGGTCATTTTGGGGGTTGAGATTATCTAAACCTGTTATTCGGATCAAAGGCACATTTTTTAAATTCTCACCTTCAAGCAGGGTAGGGTTATCCAAACCTGTACGGTCATCCCTATAAATCACCTGAAGTTGAAAGCCATCCTGCTGGATCTGATTGGCATTTAGGTTATAGACATTCTTCATCATCAGGTCCCAAGTTGGAATCCTGATATTGATCCTTGCGGGTCTCAATAATTTAAGGAAAATCAGGTCACTGATAGGTCGGTTTTGATAGTCTTCAGAAAGTTCACCTACTTTATAAACCTGCCCATTAAAGGTGTATTCATAAGAAACTGCCAATACTTCATCATTTTGAAGTCTTCTTGAAAGTGATACATAGCCCAATTCTCTATTGAAAATATACTCTGTGGGAGCGAGCTTTCTGGCCCCATTTACCTGTTCAAAATCCGAACCCTTTACCAAATCCAAAGTGGATTCCATCGCTCCCGAACCAGTATCAAAAGGTCTAAATGCCGGATTTGAATTCAAATTGTTAAAAAGAAGGTTTGCGGCATTTGAAGAAGGTGCCCCTGAATTGCCTGGACCAATGTTTGGGTTTTCGGGTTTGAACAATCTGTTACCTTCACCAAGGTCAATGAATGCTGTAAAATTCCTCAGGGTTTCGGTATTCTGTGCCCGGTTCATGATATAGACTTCCACTCTTGTAATATTTACGCCCGATAAGATTTGGGGAAGACCACGCAGCCATCTTTCATAATTTTCACGGAAGAAATGTCCTAAAAAAAAGTGTCTGTTTTCATCATAGGCTGAGCCTTGTATTTCGAACTGTCTTCCCTGTCCACCACCTTCAATTACCAATTCGTCCCTTCTTCCTCGCTGGGTTGAAGCTACACCTGTTACGAAAAGCTTTCCGAACTGCATTTGTGTTTTGACACCAAATAGATTCTGGGCACCTTGTATCAGGCTGTTCTGGACAGGCATACTTACATTTCCGATTTCAATGGACTTGACAATATCTTCTTGGAATCCTGTATATTCGACTTTGAGCTGGTTTTGAAAATCAAAGGAATTGTTGGAATCAAAATTGGCACCCACTTTCATTTTTTGCCCAAGTGTGCCGTTGACGGCCATCTGGATCTGCTGGTTGAAGTTGAAGTTGCCGTTCTGTTGCTGACGAATGGGGATTGAAGGATTGTCAATCCTTCTGAAAATTGCGCCGAGATCAAGGTTGACAAATCCCGTAGGAACGATATTGATTTCATTGCCACCAAAAATCCTGTCAAAACTCGGACTGGTAGTTAAAGGAGGAATTAAGTTTCTGCCACCTACAGGACTATCGCCGTCAAGTCCTCTTGATCGACTTCTCCAATATTCCTGTCTTACCCGGTATTCCTGTATTTTGGAAAATTCATCAAAATCATAGATTTGCCCTGAATCTATATTCGTAGAATCGTATTGTTCATTTACCCGATATTGCAATACTGAATCGATTTCTACCTGAATTCTCGGCTGGGTTATGTTGAATTGGTAGAAAGGAGAATACCTTGGTAGAAATTGGTTCTGTTGTGGAAAAAGTGGATTGGTGTTAAGATTTGGCCATAACAGGAAGGATGGTTGCATCCTTCTTTTGTTCAAGGAATCAAGTCTGACTTCAAGACTATCCGATTCCACATCAACTTGTGAATAGGCCTCAGGCATGTACATAAAAATACATACCATCAAAAAGATTCCTATTGATGGGAAATTAAAATTTGCGCCTTTTTGTGAAAAAAATTGCGGATACAAAGACTGTCAGTTTTGTAATGATTAAGGGTTTTTTAAAGATGCTTTAATTAATTCTTCCAAAGAAATTTCCTGACCGGAATTTTTTAATGCAGCAGTAATATTTTTTTCAGCAGCTGCTTTTGGAAACCCTAATGTCAACAAGGCTTGTAACGCCTCTTCTCTTACTTTATTGTTGGATTTACCGAATGAAGAAGGAAGAATGATAGAATCACCCAAAGCCTCTTTTTTTATTTTATCCTTTAGTTCAAGAATAATCCTTTGAGCAGTCTTGATTCCAACACCTTTTACATTTTGAATGGTTTTGACTTCCTCATGAATAATAGCATATTCCAATTCATCTGCATTTAGAGATGAAAGAATCATAAGTGCAGTATTGGGCCCTACACCTGAAATGGAAATCAGGTTTAAAAAAAGTTTTTTTTCGGATTCTTCTTTAAACCCGTAAAGTGTATGACCATCTTCTTTGATATGTAAATAAGTGAGGAGCATAATTTGCTCCTCATCTTTTATTTGAGAATAGGTTTGAAGTGAAATTTTCACTTGATAACCTACACCCGTGATATCAATAATAACAAAAGTCGGATCTTTGTATGCCAACTTTCCTTTTAAATATGCAATCATTCTTATTCTTGCGTTTGAGCGTCTACTACAGCAATAGCTACCATGTTGATGATTTCTCTGATGGAGCTACCAAGCTGTAATATATGAACAGGTTTGTTCATTCCCAATAATACAGGACCTATTGCTTCAGCATTTCCAAGTTCTGACAATAATTTATATGCAATATTTCCGGAACTCAGATCAGGAAAAATCAGCGTATTTGCTTTTTTACCGATCAAGTCACTGAACGGATAATTTTCAATTTGTATTTCTTCATTCAATGCCACATTGGCCTGCATCTCACCTTCTATTACTAAATCAGGATATTTTGATTTTGCCATGATCGTAGCTTTGGATGTTTTTTCTGCTACTTCACCCTTAGCTGATCCAAAGTTGGAATAGGAAAGCACAGCTATCCTTGGTTCGATGTCAAAGAATTTGACCCCATTAGCAGTGATTCCGATGATTTCTACAAGCTGCTCTGCTGTTGGTTTGACGTTGACAGTAGTATCTGAGAAAAAGTAAGGTCCTTTCGCAGTATTCATAATATACATGCCGGCTACCCTGTCAATGCCTTTTTTTACCCCGATCACATGAAGTGCAGGGAGGATGGTTTTGGGATAATCCTTGGTCAGACCTGAAATAAGAGCGTCTGCTTCACCAAGTTCTACCATCATTGCTCCGAAGTAATTTCGGTCCTTCATTAATCTGATACATTCCTGTGGTGTCAGGCCTTTTCTTTTTCTCTTTTCATATAGCACCTTGCCAAAATGCTTTAACTTATCTTCATTCTTATAAGGGTCAACGATCGGTACCCCTGTCAAATCAAGATTTTGCTCATTGATCAGGAATTCAATTTTTTCTTTATTCCCAAGAAGAATTGGAATCGCTACTTTTTCATCTCTTAAAATCTGTACAGCTTTTAGTATTTTGACATTGTCGGCCTCAGCAAAAACAACTCTTTTCGGATTTTTCTTGGCTCGGGTCACCACCCTGAGCATCAATCGCTGATCAATGCCAATTCTCTCTTGAAGTTCTAATTCATAGGCTTCCCAATCTGAGATAAGCGTCTTGGCCACACCAGAGTCCATTGCTGCTTTTGCGACGGCAGGAGCAATAATTGTAATCAATCTTGGGTCCAGTGGTTTTGGTATCAGATAGAATCGGCCAAATGTAATTTTGTTGTCTCCATAGGCTTTATTGACAATTTCAGGAACAGGGACTTTTGCCATTGCCGCAATTGCTTTGGCTGCGGCAAGTTTCATTTCCTCATTGATTGAAGTGGCCCTGACATCTAAAGCCCCACGGAAAATGTATGGAAAACCAAGAACGTTATTGACCTGATTGGGATAGTCGGATCTTCCGGTCGCCATAATTAGGTCATCTCTTGTGGACATGGCCAAATCATAGGCTATTTCAGGGTCAGGATTGGCTAAAGCAAAAACAATTGGATTGGGTGCCATTAATTTCAACTGCTCGGGAGTTAAAATATTTCCTTTGGAAAGTCCCAAGAACACATCGGCATCTTTCATGGCGTCAGTTAAGGTATTTACTTCCCTTTCAGTGGTAAACTCCTTTTTGATATCATCCAAATCCTCACGGTCACTCCTGATAGCTCCTTTGCTATCGCACATCACGATATTTTCTCTTTTCACCCCTAAGCTCATGTAAAACCTGGTACATGAGACCGCAGACGCTCCCGCTCCGTTTACTACAAGTTTTATTTCCTCTATATTTCTACCGGACACCTCTAAAGCATTAAGCAAAGCCGCTCCGGAGATTATCGCTGTCCCATGCTGATCATCATGCATCACAGGAATATTCATTTCTTTTTTAAGTGTTTGCTCTATCTCAAAACACTCAGGAGATTTGATATCCTCTAAATTTATTCCCCCAAAGGTAGGTTCTAGAGATCTGATTATCTGAATCAGTTTCTTTGGATCAGTTTCGTCGATTTCGATATCAAACACATCGATTCCGGCGAATTTTTTAAACAAAACGCCTTTACCTTCCATGACAGGTTTTGAGGCTTCCGGCCCGATATTGCCCAATCCCAATACAGCTGTTCCATTTGAAATTACGGCTACTAGATTTCCTTTAGCGGTATATTTATACACATTTTCTTTGTCAGCTGCAATTTCCAAACAAGGTTCAGCTACACCAGGAGAATAGGCAAGAGCCAAATCTAACTGACTTGATAAGGGTTTGGTCGGAACAACCTCTATTTTGCCTGGTTTTCCTTGTGTGTGGTAATTTAATGCGTCTTGTTTTCTGATTTTAATTGCCATATAGGGTTATTGTTAAAATTATCAGCTTACCCGGTTTTCATCACTGAGAAGCTCGGTAGCCAAAAGAATTGTTTCAATTTCTCTGATAGCCTCTCGATGGGCTTCGTTGGGATAGTATAAAAATCCCTCCATGTAATAAAGTTTTCCTTTTTCCGCATCTACGATGACATAGGACAGGAATGAACCACCCATACTTAGGTTGTTGGTCTTCCAACCTCCCCGGATTTCGATACCATAATTATCATTTATTTTAAAGTTACTAAATACAGGTGTCGGGTCGACCCGCTCAATAATCAAATAGGAATTTCTGTTGTTGGGATCTCCGTAAATATGCATTTTGGTGATTTTATCCCGCAATGCTATTAATGATTCCGGAAATACCTGCTCCTCGGAGGTGTAATCAGTTTCATAAAAAAACATACTAATATCGGCTCTATCTGTTCTCGGAGTTGGTTGTCTCAACCACAAAAAATCATTTTCAGATTTGACTATTTGATAGGATGCCGGAACATTGATACTAAGCCCAAGGTTTTCGCCTGCCACTTTTGCAGCGGAATTTTTTCTGCTAAGAAGAATTTTTTCCATCCGGGTCCTTTCTCTTACCTGAAAAAGGTTTTGGAGTCTGATTTTGTTTTTTTCAATATTTTGTACCAATTCCTGTTCATTGTTACCGAATAGGTAAACGACCTCCTGACCTTGTGCAAATTCGTCTGCACTTCTGAGGAAGTAAAGGTCTGGATCTGCTGCAGCCTTTTCTTTGGACTCTTTGCTGAAAAGGGCATTGATGTTTTGACTGGCCGATTTTCTGTCATCAAATGTGGTGACATATACAATATTAGTAGCCATTCTCAAAATCCTGGTCATACCTCTAGGGTCTACTTTGCGGACGTCGAACATTCTTTCATCCCGGATCAATCCTGGGACATCCTGTTCGAACACCCCCCTCAAAGCATCTCCTACAGGCCCTTCCCATTTGGTGGAATCTATAGCAAGGATTATCTCCCCTATAGCACCCCTGGCTTTTGGTTTAGTGGATGAACTGGAGCCACCGTCTTCGCAACTCATAAGGATACTTACCCCAATGATTGCGATCATTGGAAGGAATATATTTTTAAGATTTTTCATAATTGGTTTTTATAGCTGACACAATTTATAAATAATCTGTGGCAGGAAAAAATTTTTACTAATAAAATAGTTTATCCTATAATCAGTTTTTGCCCTGGCTTGATCTGATTGGTATTGAGGTTGTTTAGCTTTTTGATTTGATCAATGCTGATGCCGTTGTACTTTTTGGAAATAAGCCAAAGGGAATCCCCGGGCTGAACGGTATAAGTTTTTGGATCATCCGAGATTACATTTGTAGAGGTAGTTTTGTTTTGTGCAACAGCTTTATCAAATGTGTTGGATTTTGTATAAATGGCTAATTTCTGGCCGATTTTGATGGTATTGGTGCTGAGGTTGTTCCATGCTTTGATGTTGGTGACGGTAGTTCCATGCTTTTGGGCAATAGCACCGAGTACATCTCCAGATTTGACTACATAGGTGATTTTATTTTGATTAGTAGGAGTGGTAGTATTCGTAGCAGCAGGACTATTCATACTTTTTACAGGTGTTGACCTAAGTGCAATTGACCTATCTGTGGTTAATTTGACAGCTTCAGAAAACTGCTCATGGTTTTGGGTAATAAATTCTGATTTTGATTTTGGCACCCTTACGGCCATATGCATATTGGTGGAAGGTATAAGTCTATGTTGAACCGATGGATTCAAGTGCTCCAAATCCTCAATACAAATTCCGGTAATATTTGCCAATTGCTCTAAATCCAATTCTTGGTTGAATTTTATTTTTTCATATACTATGGGGTATGTGGGATTTTCCAGAACAAAATTATGGTCTTCGGTATGTCTCAATACGTACATTATAGCTTGAAATTGAGGTACATAACTTCTTGTTTCCTTTGGGAGGTGATTATATACTTCCCAGAAAGTTGTTTTGCCTCCTGAACGTCGGATGGCTTTTCTGACATTACCGGGTCCACAATTATAGGCTGCCAATGCCAATTCCCAATTTCCAAACATTCTGTGTAAGGACTTTAGGTATTTTACTGCTGCCTCGGTGGACATCTCAGGATCCATTCTATCATCAATATCTCTATTGACGTTAAGGCTGTATTGTTTTCCGGTAGCAGGCATAAACTGCCATAGCCCCATTGCACCTACTCTTGATTTGGCTTTTGGATTCAGACCTGATTCAATAATTGCCAAATACTTGATGTCATCAGGCATGTTGTGTTCTGCCAATGATTGTTCGAACAAAGGGAAATAAATATCCTGACGCTGAAGCACCATCTTGGTGTAATCCCGGTTCCTAACAGCAAAGTAATTGATAAAGGAGAAAATTCTTTCGTTCAATTCAAACGGCATATCCGTATCCATTGCCTTTATTTTTTTGGCTACTTCATTATAATTGAAATCAGGGATGTATTCAAATTGGTAAATTGGGGAGATGGTCTCTT
Organism: Aquiflexum sp.; assembly: GCF_041751335.1. Lineage (GTDB taxonomy): Bacteria > Bacteroidota > Bacteroidia > Cytophagales > Cyclobacteriaceae > Aquiflexum. The sequence continues at coordinate 15,716 of NZ_JBGSXS010000226.1, read as the reverse complement.
CTTCAATTGGGGAATTATTGATTCCAAATAGTTCCTGAGCATGAATGTTGTTTTGGAACAACAAAACCGGAATAAAAACTGGTAAAAGGTTTTTGATAAGTTTTTTCATGATCAGGAATTTAAATTAGTTGTTGTGTAATTCCATTAGGTAATTGCCGAAGGCGTAAAGTTCAGCTTCCTTAAAGGAATTGGCCATCACTTGTAGGCCAATTGGTAATCCATCCTTATCGGCTCCGTTGGGAAGGGACAAAGCAGGTACTCCCGAAACTGATGCCTGCACCGTAAATAAATCTTCAAGGTACATGGCGACAGGGTCATTGCTATGCTCTCCAAACTTAAACGCTGTAGAAGGCGTTGTCGGCATAATGATGTAGTCAAATTTATTTAATAAATCTTCTGTGAAGTCTTTGATCAACCTTCGGACCTTTTGGGCTTTAGTAAAGTAAGCATCATAATAGCTTGCACTCAATACAAAAGTCCCCAGCATAATCCGTCTTTTCACTTCTTCTCCGAAGCCTTCTGTACGGGTGAGTTTGTACATGCTTTCGAGATTGTGGGCGTTTGGGCTGCGATATCCGTACTTCACACCATCGAATCTGGATAAATTAGAACTTGCTTCAGCTGTAGTAAGAATATAATAAGTAGGAAGAGTATATTTCAAAAGAGGGAAATGAACCTCCTCTACTTGATGGCCTTCTTGCTTGAGTTTCTCGAGTACAGCCAGGGTGTTAGCTTTTATTTCGGGTTGAAGCGCTTCTGATTCAATGGTTTCTGTAAAAAAAGCAATTTTTGCCCGTTTATCAAAATGTAGTAACTCAGAATATTTCGGAACAGGCTTTTTGGAAGCAGTTGAGTCAAAATTGTCAGAACCTGCCATGATTTCCATTACCATTGCATTGTCTCTAACATTTCTGGACAAAACCCCAATGGTATCAAATGAAGAGGCATAGGCAATCAAACCCCAGCGAGAAACTCTTGAGTAAGTAGGTTTAATACCCACCAACCCTGTAAATGCAGCCGGTTGCCTTACTGAACCTCCCGTATCTGTTCCCAATGAAACAGTGCACAGATTGGCCTGTACAGCCACAGCTGACCCTCCAGATGAACCTCCAGGAACCCTACTTTCATCAGCGGCATTTAAAACTTTTCCATGTGAAGAGTTTTCATTAGAACTTCCCATGCCGAATTCATCACAGTTGAGCCTTCCAATGATAATGGCATCCTCGTCAATCAATCTTTGTATTGCTGTTGCAGTGAATTGTGATTTGAACCCTTTGAGAATTTTGCTAGAGGCATTGGATTCATGGTCTTTGTAAACCAAAACATCTTTGATGCCTATTACAAGACCTGCAAGTTTTCCGGCTTTACCGGAACTGATTTTTTCATCCACGATGGTAGCTTGCTCCAAAGCGGAATCCTTATAAACTTCAACGAAGGCGTTGAGATGCGCCTTCGTTTGAATGTTTTGGAGATAATAATTGACTATCGCTTTACAATCGGTCTCCCTATTTTCAAGCGACTTTTGAATGTCGTCAAATGAATGGAATTTTTCCAAGGTATAAATCTTTGAATCTAATTAGTCTCTTTTCTTTTTTTCTTTCAGACCTTCTTCAAGGTCATCCTGAATTTCTTTAGTGGCATCCTTAAATTCTCTGATTCCTCTTCCGAGCCCTCTTGCCAATTCCGGAATTCTTTTAGCTCCAAAAAGGAGTAAAATTACCAGAACGATCAGGATGATGGAACCACCACCCATGTTTTGTAAGAAACCCAATGTTGTCATAATTGTATAATTTAGGTTATTTTATTTGTACAAAGATATAACTGTGTAAATCTAACACAAAGGAAAGGAGTACTGTTATTCTTATTTTTTTTAAATATACGTAATTATTTGTTTTATAGACCTGCAAGCCAACTTGAAGGATCCATAGGTTGCAGACCTTTCCAGGTTTCGAAGTGGACTTCAGCCACGCCCTCCTTGTTGGTATAGACCTGACCGAGGACTTGTTTAGCTTTCACTTTGTCTCCTGACTTAACGGAAATGACCTTAAGTTTGCTGTACATGGTATAATATTCACCGTGTTTGACCACGATGGTACCACCATAACCGGGCACTGTAAATATTTTTGTAACCTCGCCATCAAAAACTGAACGAACCTCAGAATTTGGTCTTGTTTGAATATCGATTCCATCATTGTCCTCACTGATTCCTTTGAGCGTAGGGTGGGGGTGTGTTCCAAATCTTTTCGAAACAAAGCCACTTTCTACAGGCCACGGAAGTTTACCTTTGTTACCAGCAAATGAACTGGATAGGGCGGCAGCTTCAGGAGTAAGTGGGATACTGCTTCCTGAAGATTTGTTGGCAGTGGAGTTTTTCTTTCTAGCTTCGGCCTCAGCGAGTCTGATTTCTTCCTCAATGATCCTTTTGATCATACTATTGAGGTTTTCCTGTTGCTTTTTGGCAGCAGTAATTTTCTTTAGCAAGTCCTGTTCCTGTTTGGAAAGGTCATTGACTATACCTTGTTGTTGTCTTTTAGCCTGATCAAGTTGTTGTTTTTGTTGTTGTTCCTGATTCAGTACCAGTTGCTTTTCAGATTTTTTTTCCTCCAGTGTGATTCTTTGTTGGGCCAGCTCTTCTGTCTTTTGGTTGATCAATTCTACTTGTTTTTTTCTGGCATCTGAATACTGCTTTAAGTATTTCAACCTCATGTAGAATTGTTTGAATGTCGCTGAACTGAAAATAAAAGCTGTCATGGTCAGTCCGGAATTCAGTTTGGAAGAAGTGTAAATCATTCCAGAATATTCTTCTTTGAGATTTTTGAGGTCTTTTTCCAAAGAACTGATTGCGTTTTGAGTCTCCTTAATCTCAGTATTTAGCAGGGTAACTTCCCTGCTTAATGTATTGATAAAAGTAATCCTGGTCTGAAGCTGTTTGTTGACAGCATTCAGTTGTCCAATAGATGATTTTTTTGTTTCAGCAGTCCTTTTAAGAATCTGATCAAATTCGGCCAATCTTTTCTGAATATCTGTTTTTTCCTTTTCAAGCTGTGCTCTTGTTTTTTTTGTCTGTGCATGAAGACCAATTTGGGGCATCCCAAAACAAAGTAAAATCAGAAAAAGAAATAACCTTGTTGATCTCATTATTAAAACTGGAAGGGAAAAGATAAAGGCTCATCCTGATATTCAATCCTGTTCAGGTCAAGATGAATGATGGCATTTTGGATACCCTCATCTGTATTGAACGTAATTTTCAACAACATCTTATTTGGGAAAGGTTGATTATTCACATTTTCGAATGTAGGGTACGATGCCAGTAAAGCCCCACTATTGTCAAGGGTATTACTTGTCAGTTCAGAAACTTTACCGTGACTGGTATTAACCCTGGAATGAAACCTGAAGCCGTCTCTTGCTTGGGTGAGTTCAAAATACCTCCCAATCCTGATAAGTCTGTCACGGTAGCTGAATTCTTCAGGGACGTTTGCATATAGAATATTCTGGATCAGCTGCAAAGATAGCTGAAGTCCAAACCTGTCATTCATTTCCTCAAAACTCAAGTTGATATCATTCCCGTTTAACCGGTCCTTGATACGTACTTTATCTGTTGTGATCAAACCCCTTATGGCTTCAAGGCCTAAACCAGGTGTCATGCTGAACCAAATTACACTATCTTTCTGTGCTCTTAAATTGATGGTACCTTTGGTAATTTTGCCATTAGATTCTTCCAATACAATTCGACCTCTTGCACTGAGATATTTGAAATCAAAGTAATTCGGATTGAATTCCTGCATGATTTCATCAGAAGTATAAAGATTTGGTTTTTTGGCACAACCTAACAATAGCAGGACAAAAAGTATCAGAATTCCAGAACTTGCCTTAGTCATAATATTTTCTATCCTTAATTTTTTTGATCAAAACCTCGGATGTTTCATCCCCACCTTCTGCTTTTTTCCAATAGCTGAGAGCATCATTTCTATTCCCTAAATGATAAAGAATATCCCCATAATGTTCCCACATTACTCCACTGGGCGATTCATCATGTTCAAGAGCCAGCTCCATGTATTTTTTTGCACCTTCGTAATCTTTCAATTGAAAAAGAACCCAGGCATGTGTATCGAGATAGGTGGCATTTTTGGGAAATTTATTCACCAACTGGGAAGACATTGACTTGGCTTTATCCAAATTCTTTTTTTCCAAAGAAAGATAATAAGCATAATTATTCAGTACATGTTCATCTTCAGGATTCTCTTTTAGAACCGCTTCATAGGCATCAAACGCTTCATCTTTTTTACCTGATAAGTGAAAAGCATCACCCAATTGGCCTTTTGCCAATAGGTCAAGTTGTTTATTTTTTCCTCCATTGATTTCCCTTGATTTCAGGAGAGAAGCCAATGCCTCGTCTCCCTTTTTTAAGGCTAACTTTGCGGTTCCGTCAAAAAACCAGAATTCAGCTTTTTCTGGAAACTCATCTACGGCAAGGATGGTATACTTTTCGATTTGGTCAAAATCTTTTCCTTTTTCAAACATGGAAGTAATGATTCCTTGTAAAACAGGTGCATTGGCAGGATCGATTTCAATAGATTTTTTGTAGAGCTCAATGGCTTTTTCCCGATCATTCCCAAAAAACTTCCTGTCTCCAAGGACAGTCAAAACATTTGGGTCATTAGGTAAATTCAGCAACATTTTATTTTCAAGTTCATCCAATAATCTATCCCTTCGGTCTGTTTTGACTTCCTGAAGGATATCGGCAAAGGCTTGGGCAACAATCTCTCCGTCTAAATCAGGATTGGAAAAAGCTTCTTTAATCAACTCCTCCGCAATATCAATTTCGCTTTTTTCCTTATAGAGTGCATAGGCAGCCAGTTGCAGTTCAGGTTGTTGAGGGTAGTTATTGAGGGATTTTTGTATCAACGCAATTGCCTGATCTGTTCTGCCGTTGTTGAACAGTATCTCAACCAAATTGAGCACATATTGGGAATTGCCCGGTTGGGAATCTATCAGTTTTTCACCTTCCTTGATGGCACTTTTAAGGTCGTTTTTTCTCAAATAAATCCGCTGCTTCTGAACCGTAAGTTGTTCTGCCATACCGTAATACTCTTCAGCGCGATCAAGGGCATCCAGCCCTTTGTCAAATTCACCTGCTTGAAGGTATAAAGATGCCAAGTCTAAAATATAATTCTGGTTTTCCTCTGTGTTGGCCATCAGATTTTCAAGGATTTCTGCGGCTTTGAGCGGTTCATTTTGTTTGGTGAATGCTTCGGCCATTACAAGATTATAATACTTGTTTTCAGGATTGGACTCCACGGCCTTCATGCCATATTCCATAGCATTATCTATTCTGTTGGCTCTGAGGAGGATTTCGGCTATTTTAAAATTAATAGCACCTTCATTAGGAGTGATTTCTCTTGCTTTTTGGAAATAAAAATAAGCCCTGTCAAAATCTTCCTGCATCAGGAATCTTTGTCCCTCAATAAAAAACCTAGAAGCTTTTGCTTCTTCAAGTTGTTTTTTTCTCTCCTTCTTTGGTAATTTTTGTTGGGAAAACGCTGAGAGGGTGATCAGCATCATCAAAGAAATATTGATTAATCTTTTGAGGTATATTTTCACTGAATCTATTTTATGGCTTGCAACTCCCGATGTTTGATTATGGCTTTACGGATTAATGGATTTTTGGTTAGACCGGTTTTCAGGATTTTTTCACTATATCTAATGTTAACGCAAACTTAATGCCTTTTTGTTCTTTTTGACAATTTGTCAATTTGCATAAAGGAGAATTCTTGCCAAAAGATATCTTGCAATTAGGATTTCCCTGTACTGCCATAACCACCTGCACCTCTTTCTGTATCAGAAAGTTCATGGACGGTTTGCCAGGTGATCTGTTCGTGTTTGGCAACGACCATTTGAGCGATCCTTTCACCATCTTCGACAGTGAAAGGTTCATTGGAAAGGTTGACCAACAACACTTTTACTTCTCCCCGGTAATCGGCATCTATTGTCCCTGGCGTGTTCAGAACAGAAAGTCCATATTTGTAAGCCAATCCACTCCTAGGCCTGATTTGGGCTTCAAACCCAGCTGGAAGTTCAATGAACAGCCCTGTTCCGATGAGTTTTCTTTCCAAAGGCTTTAATACAATTGGTTCATTTATATTAGCCCTAAGATCCAATCCTGCGGAAAGTGGGGTTTGGTATTCCGGAAGCTGATGCTTGGAATGATTGATTACTTTGATGTTCATATTTTATTTTTTTCTCAAGCTCAAAAGCAGTTGCCTCACCTCATTTTTTTCAATCCACAAAACTACAAGAACAAATACAAACACAAGACTATTCCTGCCGATAAATTGTATGAGGGAGTTTCCCCAATTCCAAAAGAAACCTAAATAGCTTAAAGCAAATGCAAAAAGAAGATAGAACACAGCTTTACCTGTCTGATATGGTATGGGAAAATGTTTTTGTCCTATGTAGTAGCATATAATAGTCATGACTGTGTAGCAGCATAATGTGCTCAAAGCACCACCCATCAATCCTAATTTAGGTACCAGTGTAAATAATACCACTATGGTTACTAGTGCACCGATTACCGTAATGTAAAAACTGTATTTTGTCTGATCTGTTAGTTTGAACCAGATACTTAAGTTAAAGTAAATACCTAACATAAGATATCCCAACAATAAGACAGGCACAATGTAATTGCCTAAAGCATAGCCATCGCCTCTAAGGAAAATGTTTCCAAGAAGATCAAGATTCACAGACACAGCTATCATCAAGACTGAGCAAAATATCACAAATACATGCATCACTTTTGCAAAAAGTTCAGGACTATTTTTGTCTGCCGCCTGATTGAAAAAGAACGGCTCTGCTGCATATTTGAATGCTTGAATAATCAGATTCATCAAAATGGCCAATTTAAAGTTTGCACCGAATATCCCCGTAACTTCTCTGGCTGTCAGCCCTTCATAGAATCCCTCGGGTAAGATATATTCGAAGGTGGTTCTGGAAAAAGTCTCATTGATGACTCCCGCAAGTCCCATAAATAATAGCGGGAACGCATAATGCCACATAGGTTTGAGGAATTCCCGGTTGAAACCAAAACGGAATTTTTTAGTCAGCCAAAATAATACTGGGATCATTGCTGCATTTGCAACTAAATTTGAAAGAAAAATATATTCTACTCCCCATTCAGGGTTATAAATTTTCCCTATAAAAGGAGATAAGTTTGCTAGCCAATCGCCCTTCCAAACATGGTAGCAGAAAACTATGAAAAAGATATTTAAACCTACATTAATTAAAATATTGCCAAGCTTGGTTAAGGCAAATTGAAATGCCCGATTTTCCTTTCTTAATTTGGCATAAGGAATCACCAATATCGCGTCAATGGCCAAAACCCAGGCAATCCACTTGAATAGATGTTCTTGACCTTCGTAGTTAAGCCATGATGCCAGGGTGGGGGCTGAGAGGTAGATTATTGCTCCGAGAGAAATGGAGGTGGTGATAAGTAATGACTGGATTTGAGCAAACACTTTTTGGGGATCTAATCCTTTTCCCGTGGCATATCGGAAATAGGTAGTTTCCATCCCATAAGTAAAAATGATATTAAAGAGGGCCATATAGCCATAGAGTGCTGTGTATGCACCTACATCATCTTTGGTTAGATATCCTGTATAAATGGGTATTAATAAAAAATTGACAGTTCTGCCGAGGATACTGCTTATCCCATAAACGGCCGTTTGACCTGCTAATTTTTTGAGTTGGCTCATTTGTAAAAAAATAAAGGGGACTTACTCCCCTTTGAAAACCGGTTTTCTTTTTTCAAGGAATGCGGAAGTGCCTTCTTTGTAATCTCCTGATTTGACGCATCTGGCAAAGCTGTTGGCTTCTGTTTGATATCCGTTTTCATCCGGAATAAATACAGCATTGACACAATCTACTATCATGCCAATAGCCAAAGGAGCTTTGCTGTTAATTTTTTTAAGGATTTCTTCTGCTTTGGCCATTGCTTCCTTTTTTGTTGGTAAAACATGGTTGACCAATCTCAGAGATTTCGCTTCTTCGGCACCAATCATATCACCCGTCATCATAAGTTCATTGGCTTTGCCACGACCTATCAAATAGGTCAATCTTTGAGTGCCTCCATACCCCGGGATGATCCCAAGGTTCACTTCAGGCTGGCCAAATTTTGCGTTTGCTACTGCGATCCGCATGTGACAAGCCATAGCTAATTCACAGCCACCGCCCAAAGCAAATCCATTGACGAGGGCTATGACGGGCTTGTGACAGTTTTCGATCAAACTAAATACATCCTGTCCGTTTTCTGCAAATTTCCTAGCGTTCAATTCGTTGAGCTCTGCAATTTCACTGATGTCAGCACCAGCAATAAATGCTTTTTCACCGGAACCTGTGATGATAACCGCCTTGATGTTTTTGTTGTCTGAAACCTCATTAAAAATATTTCTGATTTCTTCTAAAGTAGCAAAATTGAGCGCATTTAATTTTGATTCTCTGTTGATTGTCAAATAAAGAATGCCTTCTTTTTCTTCTGAAAGAATATTATTGCTATCAGCCATATGAATTGGTGAATGTTGGAAACCAAATATACAAGGCCCTGTTTCATTCACAAAGCATTTCCTAGAAAAACACAATCCTCAAAGAATTTAGAGCTTGCCTAAATGTGTCCGTCAGGTCACTAATAAAGACCACTATTATGCTAATTTATGATAGGTTTAAGGGAGCCTTACCTTAAATTTTTCTATTTTTGCCTCATATTCAATTTTAAGAAAACTCATTTTATATATGTCTTCAAAAAGAAAAATCACTGTTGCCTACGGAGATGGTATCGGTCCAGAAATCATGAAAGCAACCCTCAATATACTGGAAGCTGCCGGAGCCCAACTCGAATATGATGTCATCGAAATAGGCGAACAGGTGTATTTAAAAGGAATCAGTTCAGGGATGGAACCGGGCGCCTTTGAATCACTTAAGGAAACCAAAATATTCTTAAAATCCCCGATTACAACACCTCAGGGAGGAGGTTTCAAAAGCTTGAATGTGACTACTAGAACTTCTTTTGGACTTTTTGCCAATGTCAGGCCTTGCAAAGCCTATTCTCCTTATATCAAGACACATTATCCCAAAACGGATTTGGTTATTGTCAGGGAAAACGAAGAAGATCTCTATGCAGGAATCGAACATAGACAAACTCAGGAAGTAGTCCAAAGTCTGAAATTGATTTCAAGGCCAGGTTCGGAGAAGATCATCAGGTATGCCTTTGAATACGCCAAAAAATATGGTCGTAAAAAAGTTACCTGTATGACCAAGGACAATATCATGAAATTGGCCGATGGACTTTTTCACAAAACATTTATTGAAATAGCCAAGGAATATCCCGAAATACAGACTGACCATAAAATCATTGATATCGGTTCAGCATTGATCGCAGAGAGACCGGAGATGTTTGATGTGATTGTTACACTCAATTTGTATGGAGACATTATTTCCGACATTGCCGCACAAGTTACGGGTTCTGTCGGACTTGGTGGATCGGCAAATGTGGGCGAAGAAGTAGCCATGTTTGAGGCAATCCATGGTTCGGCTCCGGATATCGCTGGAATGGGTTTGGCCAATCCATCCGGATTGCTCAACGGTGCCATCATGATGCTGGTACATATCGGACAACCGGAAGTTGCTGAGAAAATCGCCAATGCTTGGATGAGAACATTAGAAGACGGTGTCCATACAGGTGATATCTATCAGGAAGGACTTTCCTCCAAAAAGGTAGGTACACAGGAATTTGCCCAAGCTGTAATTGAAAGATTGGGACAGAAGCCAGTGAATATGGAGCCGACTGTTTTTGACAAATCAGCCACCTCTCCAATGGAAATCAAGTTGAAACCTGTAACAAAATCCAAAAAGGATCTTATCGGTGTAGATGTGTTTTTGGATTGGGATCAAGAAGGAAGGGATCCCAATATTTTAGGGGAAAAACTCAGACAGGCAGATGCGGGTGGCATGAAACTTACTTTGATTACCAATAGGGGAGTGAAAGTATTTCCCGGTGGAATGAGAGAAACATTCTGCACTGACCATTGGAGATGTAGATTCCAGAATGCCGGACAATCCGTTGTCAGCCATGGACAGATCTTGGAATTGCTCAAACAAATTAAAGACCTAGGCTTTGATTTTATCAAGACAGAAAACCTTTATGCCTTTGATGGGGTGAGGGCGTATAGTTTGGCGCAGGGAGAGTGAGTTTTTGAGAGGCGAGAGTTTAGAGGCGAGAAGCGAGATATGAAAAGCGAGAGCTAGAGATTAGAATCATGAATCAAAGCTTGTCCCGAGTATCGGGGAGCCAAGAGTCAAGAAGGGCTTATCCTTGTCATTTCGAGTCCCCAACATTTTTAAAATGTTCAAAATTGGTAATGACATCAGGTTACCCGTCATTCCGAGGTACGAGGAATCTCAAAAGGTTCTATTTATGTTCATATTTACATTTACTGTTCCTCGTGAGATGCTTCTCCCGATAGCCATCGGGATCAGCATGACGGCTGCTCCGGTTTATGCCATTGGTACGACAGGAGAAATCTAAAAAGGATTCGGATTTTGGTACCACGAGTTGGTGAAATGAGCATTAACTATGGAAATAGAGCTCCTGTCAATAGGAAAAATCTTTTCGATTGGTCCATATAAAGAAAAAAACCGGGCGGAGATGTCCGGTTTTTTTTTAAAACTTTACGTTTGAAATTATAGTACATCAACATTATCGGATAACTGGATCTCCAAAGATGCATGATTTATTAGAAACGTTAGGTCAAAAAAAGACCTCAAGGGTTAAAAAAACCTTCGAGGTCAAGTCTCGCATCTCGCTTCTAAGCTCTCGCCTCTCTTATGCTTCTTTCTTCGCCATCCTTGTTCTCTCTCCTTCGTCCAGGAAGATTTTTCTCATACGGATGGATTTTGGGGTGATTTCAAGGTATTCATCCTTTTGGATATATTCCATGGCTTCTTCCAAAGAGAATTTTTTGGCAGGTTGGATCCTGACGTTGTCATCAGAACCGGAGGCCCTCATGTTGGTCAATTTCTTTCCTTTTTGCACATTGACGACGATATCATTGTCTCGGGAGTTTTCCCCGATTACCTGACCTGCATATAACTCATCCCCTGGATCGATGAAGAAAGAACCTCTGTCCTGTAATTTGTCGATGGCATAAGCGGTACATTGTCCACCTTCCATGGATATCAATGAACCATTGATTCTTCCCGGGATAGGGCCTTTGAATGGTTCGTAGGCAGAAAACCTGTGATTCATAATGGCTTCACCCTGAGTCATGGTCAACACGTTGTTTCTCAGGCCGATTAATCCTCTTGAAGGGATTTTGAATTCCAAATGCTGTAAATCACCCTTAGGTTCCATGATCAGCAATTCACCTTTCCTTTGGGTAGCGAGTTCGATCACTTTTCCGGCAGTAGTTTCAGGGACATCCACTACCAAGGTTTCGATAGGTTCGTTTTTGACCCCATCGATCTCTTTAAATATCACCTGAGGCTGACCGACCTGCATCTCATAACCTTCCCTTCTCATGGTCTCAATCAATACCGACAAGTGGAGGATACCACGGCCATAGACCAAGAATTTATCTTCGTTGTCAGTTGTCTCCACCCGCAAAGCAAGGTTTTTTTCCATCTCCTTGAAAAGCCTGTCCCTCAAGTGTCTTGAAGTCACAAACTTGCCTTCTTTTCCAAAAAACGGAGAGTTGTTGATCGTGAAGAGCATGTTCATCGTGGGCTCATCGATTGAGATCCTTTGAAGCGGTTCAGGGTTTTCCAAATCGGCCAAAGTGTCACCGATTTCAAAATCCTCAATTCCGGTTACTGCGCAGATATCACCCGCAAGAACTTCAGTTACTTTATTTTTGCCAAGACCTTCAAATACATGAAGTTCTTTTATTTTGACTTTTTTGAATACGCCATCAGCTTTACATAATGTCAGTTGTGCGCCATCTTTGATGGTTCCTCTTCTCACCCTACCTATGGCAATACGCCCAACAAAGGAAGAATAATCCAAAGAAGTAATCTGCATCTGAACTGTACCTTCATCAATTTTTGGTGCAGGGATATGTTCGATGATTGCATCCAAAAGTGGAAGTATTGTATCTGTTGGATTTTTCCAGTCAGGACCCATCCAATTGTTTTTGGCAGAACCATAAAGTGTTTGGAAGTTCAGTTGGTCTTCAGTGGCGTCCAAGTTGAACATCAGGTCAAAAACAGACTCATGGACCTCATCAGGTCTACAGTTTTCTTTGTCCACTTTGTTGACCACCACAATTGGGGTCAAGCCCAAAGCCAAAGCTTTGCCCAATACAAATCGGGTTTGTGGCATCGGACCTTCAAAAGCATCCACCAATAGGATTACCCCATCGGCCATTTTCAAAACCCTTTCCACTTCACCACCGAAGTCAGCGTGACCGGGGGTATCAATGATATTTATCTTGTGATCTTTGTATCTAACGGATACGTTTTTTGAAAGAATGGTGATCCCTCTTTCCCTTTCCAGATCGTTGCTGTCAAGGATCAGGTCGTCAAACTGTTGGTTTTCACGGAAGATTTTGGAGATGTGAATGATCTTGTCCACCAAGGTGGTCTTACCGTGGTCAACGTGTGCGATAATCGCGATATTCCGAATATTAAGCATTGTAAAATTGAATTAGGGTGCAAAGGTAGGAAGAAAATTTTGTTTCGTACCGATTGACTTAAAAATCATAATGAAAAGTTAATAGAGAGGGGAGGTAGGGAATTGTAAGTTTGGAAAATTGTAAGATTGAATGGTTGCTGACTATTAAGACTAAAGGATTTTAAAGTCCTTTGTTTTTTGGCTAATTATAGACCACTTTCAAAAGGATTTCCAATGAATTGGTATTGACACTGAGATAGCAGTTCAGTTTATATGACAACTACTACTCTTTGAAAAAACTAACATTTGCCCATTTCTTTCTCAGTACAGGAGTTGTCTCTTTAAAAAATGCCATTCGCATGACCAATTTTTCTATCTTGATTTCATGGGGACCACTTGGCAGATCAGCAATTGGAATATGAGTTTCGTAAACACGCTGATTGGATTGGTCCAGGATCATATTGTACCATTTGGGCAGTAGGTAAACAGAATCATCTATGCTTATCCTGTAAAGGTCAGGGGCAATGGAGAGTTTTTGCCAACCCAATGTGTCCAAAGTTGTCGAAAATGGTCCGTTCAATAATTTCAGATATTTTTCATCCTCCCCATAAAAGGCAATCTGGAGCCGAACGTAATCACTATCAGTTTTGTCAGAAGGTATCAACACTCTTCCGAACCTTTGACTTTGGTCTCTTTGGTCTTCATAATACCAGCTTTTCTTAGGCCAAGTTAATTGACTTTCATTTAAACCTACTTCCTGAAAAAACATGGTGAAGTTTTGGGTGTCTTTGACCACAAAAGGTATGGCAATCAAAATGATCAATAGCTGATACAGTTGAAATCTCCATTTACCTATATTGCTAACATAGGTAGCCCCCATGGTGCTCATAAGATTCTTGGCTTTTGGCGTTCCCTTATAAAATTTCTTATAAAAAAATTGAGTTAGCGGGAGTAGTAATGCAGACAGAATGAAAATAATATAAACGACAACGAAACTGATGTCAAATATCCTATATATGGCTAATAGCAAAAGCAAAAATAAAGTTAGTGGAATAAAAATAAAGGCTAGAAAAACCGGTATTCCAAAAAACAGACTACAGATTCTCTCAAGTTTCATAGTCCATTCATTAAGGTCACCGAAAGTAAAGCCTTTCAAAGTTTTGGGTAAGTTTTCGTCAATGACTCCTTTCGGAAAAGCATAGCTGACACCCAATAGACCTGTCCAGATAAATCTCAATGCCAAATGGGTAATTAAAAAAACCTTGAACACATTCAATAAGAATGAGCTATACATCAAAGTGAGCAGACCTCCAATATAATTTACTCCCCAGTCCTGAATAATTTTGGCCGAAAATTCATATAAATCTCGAGGAAAAGCCAGTATAAAAGCCAAGGTCAAACCTGAAATGATGACTTCGGGGTTCCAACTGTTTTTTTGCAGTTTTCTAAACCAGGACAGATCTGTGTTTTCTTTTTCCATAAATACAGGGCCTTAAACAGGAATCAGTTTATGAGAGAGGTGAAGGTTTATTAAAATCTAAATTCCAGGTTAGACTAAATAAAGTTATTATCTTTTACAAAAGCACAGTAAAAATATAAAAATTAATTTAAGCCATATGATTAACCCTCCCCATAAACTTTGATTAAAACCTCTGTATCTGCAATGCTTCGATCCAAGACCTTGGGGAGTATGAAAATGCTGATAAATAAAAACGTGATTGCAACCAAAATGGTGCCGATAAAGATAATAGCAAAAAGACCATTTTGTACACCTTGCTCTCGATAAACAAAAGTATGTCCTTGCATACATACAATCACGCCGAAGTTGATAACTTGAAAAACACTGTTGGAGGCGATGTATGAAGCATATTTTTTATACTTTTTGTGTTGGCCCCAATACCGGATTACCACCCAAATGAATGAAAAAAGTAGAAACACAATGATCATTACAATCCATGCTCTTGAATCCTTGAGCAAGATTGAAGATTGGAAAAACAGGTAAAGTAGGCCAACTGGAAAAACAACCCTATAACTCAGCAACATGTCCTTAAGCGCTGACCAATAGTATCCCCAAAGCCTCTTTTGGATCATTTTTTTATAAGACTCCTCCAATTCCGAAAACCCAAAAATCCCAAAGGAAGCATGCACTTTCTGAAAAGCATCAGGCAAACTCAGCTTTGGATTTTCTTCCATCATTACTTCTACCCTGCAGGCTACGTGATCAAGGATTTCATACTGGACGTCGATTTCCGGATAGCCTTTGTAGGATATCAGTTTTTTGAGTTGCTCAATTTGATCTTTGGAAAGTTTCATATTGGGATTATGCTCACATCTGGTTTTTTGAAATAAATGGAAACTTTAATTAAAGAAGCTATGTAAAGAAATACAATAGAGGCAATCAGAATTCCCAAGAAGGTTACAACGGTGCCAGGAGTAGAATTCCCCCAGTTACTGAGGCCTACCCAAAACCATGATAAACATCCATATATTAAACCAAGCCGCATTAAGATGATCTTGCTTATACAGTTCACAGGCTTTTGATTTTTGACACGTAAAGAGAAATTAATTCCTTTTCCATGGATTTTCAAAGCAAGGATGATCCCGAATATGGAAAACAAGGACAAAGAAATAAAAATGCCTTCTATATCTTTTAATAGAAATGAAGCAACTAGGATTGCAATGAATACTAGGAATTGAATTGCTTCATTTGCGGAAAAATTCCAAAATTTTAAGCATTCCCATTGCATTTTAGCTACTTGCTTATGGTTGTTCTTTTCAAGATCGGATTCCATTTTTTTGACTACCGACCAAGCGAAGGTTTCGTTCAGATGCTCTAATTCCTGGTGAAAATCAAATGGACTTTTTTGCTCCAACTCACTGATATAATGGTCCAAAAGCTCATTGTAGATTTCTAAATAAGCAATCTGAAGACTATCAAGCCGATCTTTGATTGGTTGGATTTCTATTTCACTTAATTTTCTCATCGTATTTATTGTCAATTGATCTGTGGTTTGACCATGGCCTTTCTGGCATTGAACCTTGCCAATGTCATCAGGAAAAA
>NZ_JBGSXS010000225.1:0-1584 GCF_041751335.1 Aquiflexum sp. | reverse complement strand
AGAATTGGGACAGACTCAAGGTATTCAAAGAAGAAGGATTGATCGAATTTGATTCAAAAGGGATTGAAATCCTCCCTGCAGGTCTTCCCTTTATCCGGAATATCTGTATGGTTTTTGACCTCCGCATGCAGCAAAAAGAATCAGCGAAGTTTGGGTTTAGCAAGTCGATATAATTCTCATTATTCAATATTGATAACCAATTCGGCATCCAAGTTAGAAGCCAACTTCTTAGCTTTTTTGATAGCTTTATTCTTATTGGAATACACAAATGAAAACACAGGTTTGGAAGCATCCGAATATAGGAATGTCCTGAAATCGGTTACCTTTCCTGAAAAAGTCGGACTAATTCCATTCGGTGTGTTGGTGATAACATAGCTGTTTGAAATTACTTTTACTGTCGATATGTCGGGAAGATCTGCCCATTCACCAAATTTGTAACCTACAATTGAAAAATATTCTTTGAATCTTTTTTCGTTAAAATCGATAAGTGTACCACTGAAAGAAGATACGATTCCAAGTCCAATAACGATAGCACCCACTCCTACCCCTATAATCTTTTCCATAGAACTGCCACTTTCCATAAATAATGGGCTAAGCAAAGCAAATAAACCTGCTATTATCAGCACCGGCCCCAAGAGGTGAAGTCCGGAAACAAGGTTTCTTTTTTTGAAGTTGAATCTATTCATTGGAGGGTTTTTTCTGTAGTTCATGGATTTTTCAAACCTGGTTCTTCCCGGGTGATACAAGTCAAAAATTCAAAAAACCACTAGTTTAATTTCAATATAGCGCTTTTGCTTTTTTTAATAATTCTTTTGCTTTATCGACAGATAAGCAGCAAATGTTTCCATATGATTCCTTTCCGTTTTTAAACAATTGATAGGCATTTACAAAATTGTAGTATGCAGAGATCACTTTTGGGTTTTTCTTTGCTGCTATCAAGATATTGTATGAAATGGTTCTAAAGTCTTCATGAAAGATATCATCAACATATCGTTTTAACTCTTCATCATTGACAATAATTTCTTTATCTAACTTTTCTCTTAACCCTTTTCTTTGTGCTTTGGAATTCCTTCGGTCTATAAGATTTGTTACAATCCCCTTATTAACTGCTGTATAATCCTCTTGAGACCTAGCAGGAAATGCCATCAAAGAATTTCCTTTTTCATCATGGAATTTTCTTTTCACCTAAATGCGAAATGATCCTATCGGAGAAGTTGGTAATCAGTAATTAGCAAATTAGCTGATAGATTTAAACGAGTCGCTAATTTTCGAACCATGTCAAGCGTCAATCTACGCTTACGGTTCAAAATTTCCGACACCCTACTTTTCCCACCTATTTCAGGAATTAGATCAACTTGTTTAAGGTGCATTTCTTCCATCCGAATCTTAATCGCTTCGATTGGGTCAGGTGCTTCAATCGCATAATGTTTGTTTTCATAATCATCGACCATTAAACCTAGTATTTCAAGCAAATCACTCTCAGGAGTGCCACTTTTTGCATCAAAAATATCTTCTAATCTTTTCAAGGCGACTCTGTAATCTTCTTCTGTTTTAATTGGTTTTAAATTCATAATCATAAGATTT
>NZ_JBGSXS010000224.1:0-12533 GCF_041751335.1 Aquiflexum sp. | reverse complement strand
AATGTGGCACAACACCATTTGGTCAATGTAGGCAAGGCTTACATTGAAAGGGTAGTTTTGGAACAGTTCCAAAAACAAGTCCACGAAACAACAGATGAAAAATGCAAATCAGCACTGACACAACTTTGTCAGTTATATGCCTTCCATACCATAGAACAAAACAGAGGCTGGTACTTGGAACAAGGCTATATGGAAGGAAACAAAACCAAAGCCATCAGAAAAGAAGTCAATCAACTCTGCTGGGAAGTAAGAAAAAATGCATTAGCTCTAACCGATGCCTTTGACATTCCCGAAAGCTGCATTGCCGCCCCGATTGCAATGAGGAATGAGGTTGGAAGTTGGAAGTCCGAAGTATGAAGTTGATGTCATTCTGAGTCCCCAACATTTTGAGAATGTTCAAAATAGTTAATGACCTCAAGTTACCCCCTAGGCAGCCGTCATTCTGAGGTACGAAGAATCTCCAGAGGTCCTATTTATGTTTATAATACATTTCCTGATCCTCGAGAGACCCTTCTCCCGATATAGCCATCGGGATCAGGGTTACGGCAGCTAAGAAATCTGTAATTGGTAGGCACGAAGGATCTCTAGAGGTCCTATTTATGTTTAATTAATCATTTCCTATTCCTCGTGAGATGCCCCGAATCCCGATAATTATCAGGACGGGACAGGCTTTCCTAAGTCATGACGGCTGCTCCGATTTATGAGATTGGTAACGAGTTTTGAAAAACTTATAATTTTCCAGAAACTCTTAAGCGAAGTGAAGAATCTCCGAAGAAAACCAAAAAAGTGGGATTTTTAAAGGTGCAGGCCCATTGTCCGAAGCCTTGGCTTCGTCCAGCGTTTGTAACGCCAATTTCATCCCTCTGCCTTCTCCTTTAGCGCCATATTCATTTTGACAAAGTTTCCCCTTGTCTCCTCTCCTATTTTCTTCAAAATCATTTTACTCAAAATCCCTGAAAAATTCTCCCCATGATTTAATTTGACCTGATTTGAGTTGATTTCTTCAATTTCAAAATAATGATGACCATCAAACACCCCTTTAAACCATAAACTCCCAAGCCAGTCAAAATACCGATAAGTTTCAACTTTTAATATTGTGGGCTTAAAGGTCATGTCTTTATCACTGTTTTTCATGGTATTGGTCAATTTTGTTCCGACAACAGCCTGCCCTTTACTATGAATGATAAATGGATTCCAACTGCTGTAATTCCCAAAATCCGTCAGGATATCCCAAACTTTTTCTTTGGAAGCATTGATGATGATTTCAGTTCTGATTTTCATGAGTGTATCGTTTGTTGTTCCTGACAAAAGTAGGTAATCAGCACCCTTAGGTTCATTATCTTTTGTTAAGAAGTCGGTTTTGTTTGGAAAAAAATTTTGAGAAATTCCAGTCAAATTGACCTGACCAATTTAAATAATGGATTATAATATAAAATCCCCCCTTCAGACTCCAAATTTCTAGGCCAATGTGAGTTTCTCCACTCACATCCCTGAGGTTCCTCACTTTACATAAAGCTTGTTGAAATTCAAAGACCGGTTTTTTTTAGCTTGTCCCAACATCGGTCAATTCCACTTTTATCTTCCGTCTTTTTCCTTTAGCCTTTATCCTTTCCCCATCAATCTCTTCCTGATTCTACTTAAACTCACCGGGGTTATCCCCAAAAATGAAGCAATATAATGTTGGGGAACCCGCTGAATCAGGTCTCTGTGCTCTTCCTCAAACTTTCGGTACCTTTCTTCGGGACTATCTAGGATAAAAGAGGACAAAATCTTCTGTGCATTGATAAAACGCTGTTCTGCAATTTTACGGGTGATGGTATTCATAATGGGTAATTTCTTGTATAATTCATCAATTTGTTCTTTTGTAATAACGAGAAGTTCACAATCTTCCAATGTCTCCAAAGACTGAATACTGGGGCATTGCCGAAGGTAGGAATCATAAGCTCCTCCAAATAATCCCTCCTGAAAAATAAATGCCGTAATCTCCACCCCTTCTTTGGTGTAAAACAACCTCAATAATCCTTTATTCACGAAATAAAACTCTTTAGCCACTTTCCCTTCTTCGATCAACCTGAACTTCTTCGGTACTTGCCTAAGCGTAAATGCATCCTCAAAAACCCTTTTCTCTCTTGGGCTAAGGCTTGCAACCTGACTGACTGTCTGATGGATCAAATGGTACATAAAGCAAAATAGTATTTGGATTTGGGAAATTCAAGAATAAATGTTTGGATCCAGACAAAATTGGTATTTCAATAAACCTTTCAAGGTTGGACATTCCAGTTGATTTTTTCTCTCTATTGCCACCCCTCTGATTTATCGGGATCATCCGGGGCAACTACCCCTTCTGGGATTTAAAACATATTATAACAAATTCATTTGAAATCTTTTTTACTCATTATCAATATTTTATGATTTCACTTTAAATTTTTTCCAAAAATAATGGTGTCATTTTGACTATATCTTCCTTTTGAAAATGTAGTAATAAGCCTCAAATGAATAAAGTAGAATTCTTATTGACCAACCCTGAATTTGTGCGTTGGGTCAGACATCCTGACAAGGATTTGGATACCTATTGGAATAACTGGATGGAGGCCAATCCTGATAGGACTGAAGACCTTAAATTCGCAAGAGAGATAGTCGCCGGAATACTATTTGAAGAAATACTTCTGAATGCTGAAATCAAAGATGAATTATTGGCAAAAATTTTAAAGGAATCAAATGGAATTGAAAAAGAGAATTTAAAGGATCCTTTAAAGAAAAAATCTTTGATCGATTGGTTTAACCAAATTGGTCAGATTTATAAAGTGGCTGCCATTCTGGTTTTGGCCTTGGCCATGTACCTTCCGAATTTTCTTCATAAAAACGAAGCTTCGGAAGGATTGAAATCAGATCAGGTCCTATGGGTTGAGAAATCAACTGCACAGGGAGAAAAATTAATTATCACACTTCCCGATGGATCCAAAGTTTGGTTGAATTCAGGAAGTAAGCTGGAATTTCCGGAGAAATTCAGTGAAACGGAAAGGAATATGTCTATCTCGGGTGAAGCATATTTTGAAGTAAAGAAGGATTCGCTCAGGCCATTCAGGGTTGAATCTGATGGGATTGTCACCACAGCATTGGGCACTTCTTTTAATATAAACACGAAAGACAATTCCTTATTGAAGATTTCTTTGATGACTGGCAAAGTCAGTGTTGACAAGAAAATGAAGTCTGAAGAAATATTATTGAACCCTGGTCAGGAGTTCCAATTCAATAAACAGCAAAATGATCAATGGGTGAAAGACTTCAGTCCAGAAAAAGTGTTGGCATGGAAAGAAGGCAAGATAATATTTGAAAATGCCAGTCTTTCTCAGGTAGTAGAGACTTTGGAAGATTGGTACGGGGTGAAATTCAACCTGACCAATGCGGAAAAAGTTAACTGGAATTTTTCGGGAGAATATCAAAACCAGATCCTTGATAACCTCCTGAACAGTATTTCTTATATAGAAAGTTTTGAATATGAAATCAATGGTAAAAATGTAGAACTCAAATTTTAATGGTATGACCTATCAAAACACATCTTAAAGAAAGCCGACAGATTAGAGAATCCGTCGGCTTAGCCCGGTCAGAAGATGATCAACATTGGGGAATGGGAGACATCTAAAGACCGCATTTAATGAATAGTTCAATTCAATAAACCTTTAAAAATATGAAAAATAAACTACTTAGTGTAATCTATATGTTATCCAGGTACTTCCTATATGGATTTATGATCCAACTGATGGTATTGAACCTTGTATTCGCTACCGAAGTGAATGGTCAGTACAAAAGCATAGATGAAGTGAGTATTAGTTTTCAAAAAGAAAACTACAGTCTTGGCCAGTTTTTTAGCCAGGTAGAAAAACAAACACCTTTTAGATTTTCGTTCGACAGAAAAGACATAGAAACTTCTAAACCTATTGTTTTGTCACAATCTTCAGGAACGGTTGAAGAGTTTTTGCAGGAAGTGGCAAGGCAAACCCGATTAAGTTTCCGTCAGATCAACAATAACATTGATGTAAAAAAAGAGAGAGAGCCAGTAACAACTCCAGTGAAGATTCAAGATTTCGTCACTATTACCGGAACCGTACTGGATCCAATTGGAGAGCCATTACCAGGTGTAACGATTATCATAGATGGTACAACCCAAGGCACAGTGACCAATATCGATGGCCAATATTCTATTGAAGCGAATGAAGGGGATGTGTTGGTTTTCTCTTTTGTTGGCTTTGAAAGAGTAAAAAGGGTAGTGGGCAGCTCAAATATCATTGATGTCACTATGGTGGAGGACATGAGTACATTGGGTGAAGTAGTCGTGATAGGATATGGTACCCAAAGAGAGCAGGATAGGATTTCCGCTATAGCGACGGTGAAATCTGAAGATATAGTCAAAACTCCAGCCACCAACGCCATGCAATCGCTACAGGGAAGAGTAGCAGGAGTACAGATAGTGAGCAGTGGTGCACCGGGATCATCTCCAACAGTTCGGGTAAGGGGAATAGGTTCATTTGAAGGAGGCGGGGCTCCTCTGTATGTTGTTGATGGAATGTTCTTCGACAACATTGATTTTTTGAATCCAAACGATATTGAAACAATGTCCATTTTAAAAGATGCCTCTGCAGCTGCAATTTACGGGGTAAGGGCTTCTAATGGCGTTGTCCTAATAGAGACAAAATCAGGAGGGTACAACCAAAAAGCAGAAATAGTTTATGATGGTTATGTTGGGGTACAGGTACCACAAAATGTGCTAAAAATGGCCAATACCCAGCAATTTGCCCAATATGTGAATGAAACTGGTAGCCAGGCGGATATAGCCTTTTTAAACAATGCCATCCAAAGATTTGGTAGAAGCAGAATAGACCCAAGCTTACCTGATGTGAATACTGACTGGTATTCGGAAATCATGAGTCCGGCATCCATACAAAATCATTCCCTTACATTCAACGGAGGTGGAGAACAAACAAGATACTCCATTGGTGGTAGCTATTTCGAACAAAACGGGCTGATGAATGAAAGAAGAAATGATTTTAAAAGGCTCAATTTTCGGGTAAAATTAGATACTGATATCAATAGCTGGATGACAGTCGGAGGTAACCTGAATATCAGTACGGCACAAAGGTACAACGCAGATGATGGGGCTTGGTTCAGGGCTTATAATACAGTCCCAATTATACCCAAATATGACCCGCTAAATACCAATGCTACCGGATCGGAAATTCCCTTGTCCAATGCGCAACAAATTGGCTACAGGGGAAACCAAAACCCTTTTTATAGCATCCTCTTTTCGGACAATAGGAATAATATTGCAAAGATCATGGGTAACTTTTACGCTGATATGGAATTACTTCCAAACAAGCTTTCATTTAAAACTGCCTATAATTACAATATAGATCAGATCAATACAAGGAATGTATCTTTTGCATACAGTGATGGGGTTACACAAAACCAATCTTCTTTAAACAGGGAAAATTTCACCAGATACAACCAGATTTGGGATAATTTTCTGACTTACACTGACAATTTCGGTCTGCATAATATTACAGCAGTATTGGGACAGTCTTTCAGAAGCGAAACCTTTGAAAATTTAAGGGCAAGTGGGGAAGGTCTCAACCCTGAACCGGAATTTGGTCAGGAACAGTTCTGGTATCTTTCCAATGCAACCAATTATGACCTGAATTCCATTAGGGATGGTGGTGAAAGATTATTTTTCCAGTCCTATTTTGCCAGAGTGGCCTACAATTATGACGACAGGTACTTGGTGTATGGTACTGTTAGGAGAGATGGAAATAATAAATTCCAGCAAAAGTGGGGTAATTTTGCCACCATAGGCGCAGGATGGGTTATTTCATCAGAGGATTTTTTTAATGTACCTGCAATCAATTTCCTAAAAATCAGAGGATCTTGGGGACAGCTTGGAAATGATGGAATCAACCCATCGGTTGGAGTCCCTACCTTGCAAGAAAATAATTTGGCCATCAATGACGTGCTCACTATTGGCAGAAGGTTGAATCCGACGTTTGACCTGATCGATAGATGGGAAACGACAGTAGAAAGAAACTTTGGCCTGAATGCTACTATGTTCAGAGAGCGTCTTAGCATTGAAGCGGATTATTTTATCAGGGATACCAGAAATCTGGCTGTAAGCATAATTCCTCCCGTATTCAGGGCTACAGAGAGAAGGAGTGTCGGTAGAATCCGAAATCAGGGCTTGGAACTTTCCCTAAATTGGGATGACAGGATCAATGACGATTTCTCCTATTATATAGGCGGAAATATCACAACTTTGAAAAACACAGTTTTGGGTCTTGGAGGACCTAATCATTTGGATGGAGGTTCTGCTGAATTCCGTCAACGCTCTATCATAGGACAGCCTTTTATGGCGTTTTATGGATATGAGGTAGATGGCGTTTTCCAAAATCAGGGGCAAATCGACAACAGTGGATACACACAGGAGTTTATCAATGAAAGCAATCTTACACCCGGCGATTTCATATTTAGAGATCAAAATGGAGACGGAATAATCAATGATGAAGACCGTGTAGTGTTGGGTTCTTTCCTACCTACTTTGACTTATGGCTTAAATGCAGGTTTTAGGTACAAGAATTTTGATTTTTCGGCCCTATTGCAAAGTCAAAGAGGCCATAGCATCCTCAACAGAAAAAGAGGAGAACTTATATTTACCAATGACACCAACCTTGACGCAGAGCTTGTCAGCAATCTATGGAGAGGAGATGGCACATCCAATGTTTATCCCTCTGCTTCCGGTCTCAGAAAGGGATGGAACCAGAATATGAGCAGTTATTTTGTTGAAGATGGATCTTTCTTTAGGATCCAAAATGTGCAGATGACTTATTCTTTGATCAATAGAGAGGTTTTTGGTATGGCAATGCCTTCTACCAGAATTACATTGACTGCTGAGCGTCCACTTACCATATTCAATTATAATGGGTTCAATCCGGAAGTTGCCAATGGTATTGACAGACAGGTTTATCCCATACCGGCCATTTATACTGTGGGATTAAATGTAACATTCTAACCTAATCAAAAAAGAGTCATGAAAAATAATAAATATATAAAAAACACTTTGGCTTTGATGCTGGCCTTTATAGTGACAACATCCTGTATGGATTTGTTGGACGAGCCACTCGAAAATCAGATTATAGCAGGAGATACTGATTACACGCAATCCAGCAATATGATTTTGATGCTATATGGTTCCTATGGAGAACTTTATCGTTCACAATGGGAAACCTATACCCTTCTTTCGGTCAGAGGTGATGATGTGACAGCGGCAGGAGACCAATTTCCCCTGATTGAAACGGATCAATTCAGGTATGACAGGAATTTCTGGATGTATAATTCCGTATGGCTTAACCTATATACTGATTTGATATACTGGCATGGAGCGATTGAGGAAATCAGAAAATATCAGGAAGCTGGTGCCAATCCAGCCAATGCAGAACAATACGTTGCTGAAATTAAGGTCATGCAAGGTTTTGAGCTTTTACAACTGGCACGTTCTTGGGGAGCCATTCTGATCCCAAAAAGTTCACAGCCAGGTGAACTTTTCAACATAGAAGTTTCATCCTTTGAAGCAGTGATGCAGCATATTTCTGCACTAATGGATGAGGCTATCCCTCTTTTGCCCACTGTGCATCCCAAAGACCGCTCCGATGTGAGAGGCGGGGTTACCAGAGGCGCTGCTTTGGCAGTAAAAGCCATGGCAAATCTGGAATTGAAAAACTATCCTGCAGTAGCAGAAGCTACCGGTCAGATTATTGGCAGTAACAATTTCGCATTGGAACCTGATTATTATCAATTGTTCAAAATTCCCGGAAAATTAAACGGTGAAAACATCCTTGAATTTCAATATTCGGATTTTGGGACAGCTACGGGAACAAGGACAACCTATCCATTTGTGACTTACGGACCGGCATCATGGACTCCGGCAGTGCCCGGTGCCTCGACAGGCTGGGGCTTTTTCGCACCTACTCCCAAATATGTCAAATTCATGCTTGACCGTGGAGAGCAGGAGCGGCTTCAGACTACAGTCTTATTTACTCCAGATGGAATGGATGAAATAATGTCAGATCCCCAATATGCCACCTTGCCTGGCTGGGTTTCTAATGTGACTCCTGATGGAGATAGGTTCAACAACCATCCAAGATACAATTTCCTCAGTGGCAAACATTATCTTCCATCTACCCAGCTTATTCCGGGAAGGTTCGGTTATGGATCGAACAAAAACTTCACAGCCATTCGATATGCTGAGGTATTACTTATGCATGCGGAAGCATTGGTAAACGGTGCAAGCAGCTCCGTTCTTTCTGCAGATCAAGCGGTAAACTTGGTAAGGGCAAGAGTTGGCCTTGGTGCACTTAGCGGTGTCACACTTAATGAGGTATTGGATGAAAAGTTTGCGGAATTCGGGATGGAAAGTGGAATTCGGTTTTATGATTTAATGAGATATAACATGGGTTCTGAGCTAAACTTTGGAGGCAGGAATTTCAACCTTGAAACTCATAGATACCTTCCTTACCCTTTGGAACAAGAGAATATCCTTCCTCAGTTGACAAAAGCAGAGTAAAATAAATTGACATTAAAATCGCAAAAATTATGAAAAGATATAATTTGATAATCATAGGATTGGCATTTTTCATCTTTGGCTGTACAGATAGCTACATTGATGAAATTATCGCAGTAGACCCGGGGCCAGATATGGAAGCTCCTGAGATAAACCTTACCTATCCCGTTGAAGGAACTTTGATTAGGGTGACTGAACAGGTCACTTCAATTACAATTAATGCCGAAGTAACAGATGACATCGAAATCCAATCTGTGAAATTCAGTCTAAATGGTAGTGAAATCGCATCTTTCGATGAATTCAAGGACTTTAGGAGGGCAATGTTACAGCTTGATTATGATAACATCACCAACGGTGAGCATGTCCTTACAGTGACCGCAAATGACCTCTCAGGAAAAACCACTACCAAAACAGTCAACTTTGAAAAAGTTGCCCCCTATGTGCCTATTTATGACGGTGAGATTTTCTACATGCCATTTGACGGAGACAACATGGAATTGGTCAGTATCAGGAATGCGACAAGGATTGGAAGTCCTGCCTTTGCTGGAACTTCCGTACAAGGGAGCAATGCTTTTGCAGGCGCAGCTGATTCTTATTTGTCTTTCCCTACAGCAGGGTTGTTGAATGAAGAGTTCAGTGCTGTATTCTGGTATAAAATCAACAATGTGCCTGATCGAGCGGGCATTCTCACCATAGGGCCTCCTGATCCAAATAATCCAACAAATATGAACAACAGGACACATGGTTTCAGATTTTTCAGAGAAGGAAGCCCTACCAATCAAACCTTTAAACTAAATGTGGGAAATGGTACTAATGATAATTGGTTTGATGGTGGTGGTGCAGCATCCATTAATCCTACAGTCAATACGGATTGGATCCATCTTGCATTCACCATATCAGGGACTACAGTGGCAGTATATATCGATGGCCAAGTAGTCAGTCAGGGTACTTTTCCTGGAATTAGTTGGACAGGTACTGATATCATGTCCATCGCTTCCGGAGCTCCGAGATTTGCGGAATGGGGTCACTTGTCAGATAGAAGTTTCTTTGATGAGTTGCGTTTGTTCAATAAAGCGCTCTCGCAACAAGAGATACAGACTATTATAGCAGCAGAAACACCATAAAATGTAAAATTTATCATCGAGGAAGGATTTGATCATTACTAGAATCCTTCCTCATTTTCACCCATCCACTATGAAGAAAATCCTCTTTTTTCTTTACTTCCTTGCGATAATAGCCGGATGTGATAGACCGGAATCTGAAATGTCCACTTTGACATTCCTCAGGGTTATGGTAGGTGATCAGGAATTGAGCTTATCTGAACCAATTAGTGAAAATATTTTAACGGATAGGTCCATCACTTTATATTTTTCAAGTCCAATCAAATCTCCCCTCCCCACAAATTCTATTAGTCTTTTTGATGGAAATACATCTGTCAATATCAGCACGAGTTTAATATCAGATAACAAAATCATTATTGTAAATCCAGTTGGTACCTTAAACAACGGTACAATTTATAAATTGTCTATTTCCGATCAGATACAAGGTGCAAATGGAAGTGGTTTTCCAGGAATGGAAATCCAGTTTAAAACTGTCTTGGGAGACTTGCAATTGCTATCCTTAAATATTGAGGATTCAGGGGAAACAAGCACAGGGAGAATTGTAAATGTCCCAACGGATTTCAACATAGACATTAAATTCTCTTCCCCGGTAGACAGGCAATCCTTTCAAAGTGCTGCAAGGATGACAGGGAACAATCCCCCTGCGCTACAATTCCAATTTTCTAATGATGATAAGCAGGTCACTGTGACTGGAAATGCTCCTTTGGGTTATTTGGCAAAATACACATTCAACATCAACAATTCTCTTAAAGGCGCAGAAGGTGAGGATTTTGCTGGGCTGAATAGGATTTTCTATTCCCAAATTGATCCTACCCCCAAATTCCCCCAGGTTTCCCAAGAAGCATTGCTGACAAAAGTACAGGAACAGACCTTTAGGTATTTTTGGGATTTTGCCCAGCCAAACAGCGGCATGGCAAGGGAAAGAAATAATTCAGGAAACCTGGTCACTATTGGAGGTTCAGGATTTGGTGTCATGGCTATTTTGGTAGGTATGGAAAGGGGCTTTATCAGCCGACAGGAGGGTGTGGAAAGATTGCAAAAGATAGTGGATTTTTTAGGATCAGCTGATAGATTTCATGGTGTATGGCCACATTGGCTCAATGGTAACTCAGGACAGGTAATCCCATTCAGTCAAACAGACAATGGAGGTGACCTGGTGGAAACGGCATTTATGATTCAAGGCCTGTTGACCGCAAAGGTTTATTTAAATGAATCCAACACACAGGAAAAATCCATTCAGGAAAAGATCACCCAAATTTGGCATGAAGTGGAATGGAACTGGTTTACCAGAGGTGGCCAAAATGTACTCTATTGGCATTGGTCACCAGAATACAATTGGGAGATGAACCTACGCATTCAGGGGTGGAATGAATCCCTGATTATATATATATTGGCAGCAAGTTCTCCGACTTATGCAATAGATAAACCGGTTTATGACAATGGTTGGGCCCGAAACGGGGCAATGCGCAACGGCAATAAATATTATGGCATTGACCTTCCTTTAGGATATGAATTTGGAGGTCCATTATTCTTTGCCCACTATTCATTTTTGGGGCTTGATCCCCGCAATCTCAGCGACCAATATGCCAATTACTGGACCCAAAACAGAAATCATTCCCTGATCAACCAAGCCCATGCTGTACAGAATCCATTGGGATTTGTAGGTTATTCGGAAGATTCTTGGGGTTTTACAGCCAGTGATAATCACCTGGGATACAATGCCCATTCACCCACAAATGACCTAGGGGTCATTACTCCGACCGCAGCCCTTTCATCCTTTCCTTTTACTCCCGAAGCTTCCATGAAGGCTTTGGAATTTTTCTATTATCAGATGGGGGATCGGCTTTGGGGAGAATATGGGTTTTATGATGCATTCAATGTCACAGAAGAATGGTATGCGAGCTCCTATTTGGCAATTGATCAGGGGCCGATTATTCTGATGATCGAAAATCACAGGTCTGCCTTGCTTTGGGACCTGTTTATGAAGGATCCGGAGGTTAAAGCCGGATTGGAAAAGTTAAACTTTAATTATTGACCCAAATGATGATGAAAAGAAATTTGTTGTACCTATTGCTGATTCTGCTAACCACTGCTTCCTGCACTGTAAAAAAACCAGGTACAGGAACGCAAGAATTGGCAAGAATTTCGGATGATTCACTGATGAACCTTGTACAGTACAGGACTTTCCAATATTTCTGGGATGGAGCCGAACCTACCTCAGGCCTGGCACGGGAACGCTACCATGTAGATGGAGAATACCCTCAAAATGACAAGAATGTAGTGACTTCTGGAGGAGGAGGTTTTGGTGTAATGGCCATTTTGGTGGGAATTGAGAGAGGCTTTATTTCGCGAGAACAGGGACTGGAGAGGTTGGAGAGAATCGTAACCTTTCTGGAAAATGCCGACAGCTTTCATGGAGTTTGGCCACATTGGTGGAACGGTGAGACCGGTAAGGTTAAGCCATTCAGCCAAAAAGATGACGGAGGAGATCTTGTTGAGACCTCTTTTATGCTGACTGGATTATTGACCGTACGCCAATATTTCAAAGAAGGCAACGAAAACGAACAAGACCTGGCAGAAAGGATCGATAAGCTCTGGAGGGCAGTAGAGTTTGACTGGCACACTAAAGGAGGTGAGGATGTACTCTACTGGCATTGGAGTCCCAACCATGACTGGGACATGAATTTTGGGGTGACGGGCTATAATGAATGTCAGATCATGTACATCCTCGCAGCATCATCCCCTACACACAGTGTGCGTGCCTCGGTATATCACAATGGGTGGAACAGAGGAGGAGAAATCAAGAATGA
>NZ_JBGSXS010000223.1:0-5459 GCF_041751335.1 Aquiflexum sp. | reverse complement strand
GGGATGCCGGGACCATTGTCCTTGACGGAAATCTCGATTTTGTCGCCGATGTTCTTTGTAGAGACAGTTACTAATGGGTTAAAACCCTCCAAGGGTTTGGAACCCTTGGAGGGTTGGCCAGCACAAGCCTGAAAGGCATTGTTGATCAGGTTCAATAATACCCTTCCGATATCCTGTGGCACTACATTCACTTTGGGCAGATTGGGATCAAAATCCGTTTTATAGTCTGAGTTGAAGCTTTTGTCTCGGGCACGCAATCCGTGATAGGATAACCTCAAATATTCATCTGCCAGGGCATTGATGTCTGTGGGTATTTTCTCACCGGAGCTGCTTCGGCTGTGTGCGAGCATGCCTTTAACTATCGCATCGGCGCGCTTGCCGTGGTGGGTGATTTTTTCAAGATTTTGCTTAATGTCTGCTGAAATGGCCTTGGCTTCGTCAATATCGCCTTTATCTAACTCATCGTTCATTTCATCAATCAATTCATTACTCACTTCGCTAAAGTTGTTGACGAAGTTTAAGGGATTCTGGATTTCATGTGCAATGCCGGCAGTTAACTCTCCTAAGCTTGCCATCTTCTCTGATTGGATGAGTTGGGTTTGGGTGGATTTAAGGTTTTCGAGGGATTGGTTTAATTGTGAGGTACGGTGCTTGACCTTCTCTTCTAGGATCAAGTTTTCCTTCTTGAGGGCCTTTGCCCGGTATTGAACTATTGCTCCAACTATTGCGGAAAATACCAAAAGGTACAAAACCCAAGCCCACCAAGTATCCGTCCAGTGAGGTAGGATGGTAAAACTAATTCTTGCGGGTTCACTCCATAGGCCT
Source organism: Aquiflexum sp. (assembly GCF_041751335.1). Lineage (GTDB taxonomy): Bacteria > Bacteroidota > Bacteroidia > Cytophagales > Cyclobacteriaceae > Aquiflexum. The sequence goes on along the minus strand of NZ_JBGSXS010000223.1, from coordinate 4,634 downwards.
TCCGGGGATAAGCTACTTACTAGAAAGGTATATTTGCCGGCAGGCAAGTTTCTATAATTTTCACTGAATGGGTTTGTAGTTACCTTGCTCCATTCCTTATCAAAACCTTCTAAGAAATAGCTGTACTTAGCTTTGTCTTGGTTTGAAAGTTGGGCACTAGTAAACTGGAAACTCAAAAAATTATGTTCAAAAGGAATTTCTAGATTGACCGGAAGATTAAAATAACCTGAAATGCTGTCCCAATTCACATTATTTTTTTGGAGCCAATCGCTTTGTTTGGGAATAGCATTAGGAAGGTAAAATGTATCTAATTCGGCACTAAGTAGAGTGTCCAAATCGGGGTATTTTCTTAGAATATCCTCTCGGTCAAAGAAATTTTGAGCTTGATCTGAAATGGTGATGCCAGAGATAAAGGTCTTGATTTCTGATGAGTCCTCTCTTGGGATATTTGTAATCGTAAGTGCCTCCGTTTCAATTCCCCACCACAGCTTATTATTAAATTCAATTACAGCGTCAGCATTGAAATCAGTGTAAATTAATCCTTGCCCTTTTTCAAATGACTTTAAGTCATAGCCAAATTTACCCTGTTCCTTTTTTTCTGTATTAGGAGTTAAGAGGTTAAATCCATTTCCTGTTCCGAAATAGTATTTTCCATTTGATCCATATGAAGTGTAAACTGCAGGGTTTGACAGTCCATTTTCAGTATTTATTTCAGTTAATGAATTTGTCTTTTGGTCGACAATCAAGAGCCCAGATCGACTTCCTATCCAAAGTGTTTCGTCTTTATCTGTAAAAAATGCACCCGTATTCCGTTGACTAAGCTCACCATCTTCCATCAAATAGGAAATCGTATTGTTTTCAGGGTTGATCACATTTATTCCTAAATCTGTCCCCGCCCAAATCTGACCATACCGATCTTCTGCAAACCCCCAGACTATATCACCCATTATTCCAGTCAGATTGGTAAGCATTTTTATTTCATTGGTTTCTAGATCAATAAATTCCACAGTACCATTTCTAAAGGAGCCGGTCCAAAGTCTTCCTTTACTATCTACAATAGACGAAGATGGAAAAAGCGTAACAAGACCTTGATTACCTCTGAGGTATTTGATTGTCTCGTTTACCTCGTCATAAATACCAAAACCAAAACCAGGCGAAGTAATTAAAATCTGGCTTGTTGAAAGCCTTTGCATTTTATGGGAAATATTGTTTGCCTTAGGTAGGCCAAGATTTATGTCTAATCTCGATATCGAATTTTTTCCGGGATCATACAGATCCAAACCTTGTCTAGTCCCAATCCAGAGTCTTTCTTCGGAATCTTCAAAAAATGACCAGGCGTCCGGTCCTGTTAGTCCATCAGAGCTATTGAGGTAAATAGGAGCAAGACCTTGAAGATCATAAAGGTTGATTCCATCTTGGGTTGCAATCCAAAGTTGTCCCTTACTATCAAAAGTGGTGGTATTGATAAAATCATCAATTATTCCATCAGAAGAATTTAGATTTTTCAGTCTCTGGTTTTCTTTATTATAAATGAATACTCCCTCATTAGAAGACATCCAAATCGTTTGATCAGATCCTTCGGAAAAGTGGACTATACTTGTCCCAACTCCTTGCTCTGTACCTAGGGAACTGATTTTATTCCGATCAGAATTTAAAATTGCTACTCCCTGCTCAGCAGTGCCTATCCAGATCTGGTTCTCATTATCCGTGAAAAGGCCAGTTATCGGAGCGATCGAAATATTAAATGCTTTTTCTAAGGTTTGAGTTTTTCCGCCCTGGATATCAATATTTGAAAGTCCCGAAGCTGACCCTACCCATAGGGATCCATTTTGATCAAGTGTAAGTTTTGAGGCATTTCTGTCATTATTTGGACCCCATTGAGGAATGTGCTTATAGGTATCTTTGGATGAATTAAAGATGTATATTCCATCACGAAGGGTACCAACCCAAATCTGGCCATCGTTGTCCATTATCATGGAGCAATTATCATTAAAGCTGAAATTTTGGCCTACAAAATTAAAGCTACTCACCAAGCCAACTTTCAGGTCAATTACATAGATGCCTTTTTGAGAAGTGTAGACCCAAATTCTACCACGCTTATCTTCTAATATTTTGTTTACAATTGCCTGACTTCCCGTGAAAAATGATTCAATGAAATCGAAAATTTCCAAATATGCACCATCAAATCTAGTTAAACCTTTATCCGTGGCAATCCACATCATACCATTACTATCTTCCATTAAGGCTGTAACCAAATAGCTGGGAAGGCCTTGGTCCTCGCTAAATTCTAAAATGCCTAGGGTTGAATTTTTATCAATTTTGGGTAACCCAGCTTTTATTTTTTTAGGACTTGCTAGTAAGGAGGTTTTGAATTCGATCTTGCTAGAAGGAAGCTCTGAAAAATTAAAAGAGGAGTCGACGAAAGAGTCAAATAGCACCTCATTTTCTGTCATAGGTGTCTTTAGTGGAATGAACCGATCGGGATAAAAGGGTTTCTGCGGAAAGGATTGTATGTTAACCTTTCGCTCAGACATTCTATCAAAACCATTGATGTCTGTCACTTCCCAATTGATTTGTTTAGGCTCGCTGAATTCTAATGGAATTACCCTTGGCTCTTCAAATTCAACACTATCAATTGTGACATCCGCGGATACATTTTTTTCTTCACAAGAAGTAGTGGACAAGGCAATGAATCCTAATAAAAATAGAGATGATCTTAACTGTTTAGAAAGAAGGTTCATATGCTTTTAATTTTTCAAGATTGGGAGTGTGATGTAGAAAGTTGTACCCTTATTATTTTCATTATCTGATTTGCTCTCTAAGCTCAACTCCCCCCCATGTGCCTTCACGATGTCATGGGTAATACTGAGTCCTAGTCCCGTTCCCTCCGTCCCTTTTTTGGTAGTGAAAAAGGGCTGTAGGATTTTATCCTTGATCTCATCGGGTATCCCCGGCCCATTGTCCTCAAGTGATAACCGAACCCGACCATTCTCAAGCATTGTGGTCACCCTTAATTTCGGATCATACCGAAAATTACCAGAATCCCCATCTTGTATCTTGTGTCTTATGTCTTGTGTCTTCAACACCTTCTCCCGCATCGCATCAAATGCATTATTGCACAGATTGATAATCACCCTGGTAAAGTCCTCTTTGATTAGAGACACTTCCTTTATCTCAGGGTCCAAGTCCAGGATTATATCCACATCGATCGGATTCTTCCCTGCCCGCATCCCGTGAAAACTCAAGTTCACATATTCCTTTATCAAAGCATTCAGATCAGTAGGTTCCAATTTCCCTGATCCGCCCCTCGAATGCTGTAGCATCGATGTCACAATACCATTTGCCCGCGAACCATGTTGATGTATTTTCTTCAAGTTTCCTTTTATATCCTCCAAAATCTCATCTTCCATGTCCTCACTTTCATCCCTTTCCCCTTCTTGGTTCTTGTCTTCCCGATTCTCGGGACAGGACTTTGTCTCTTGTTTCTTGTCTCTCGCTTCTCGTCTCTCGCTTCTCGCTTCTAAAATCTCCTCAATCATCTCTATCGACACTTCCGAAAAATTATTCACAAAATTCAGCGGATTCTTAATCTCATGAGCAATGCCGGCGGTGAGCTGGCCGAGGGAGGCGAGTTTTTCCTGTTGGACGAGTTGGGATTGAGTTGCTTTGAGTTCCTTCATCGCTGATTCTACTTCGGCTTTGGCATGCTCCAACTTCACAAAATCTTCATATCGGGCATAGGCGATGGAAAAAGCCTTGGCCAGTGCCTGTACCAATTCCAGTTCATTTTCCTCCAAGGGACTGACTGCGCCAACATATAGCATCCCTTGGGTAAATGGAACAAAATGCAAATCAAGAGATTCGGGAGGTGCTGCGGTACCCTGATAAGTACTGCCATCCTGAATCTGATCCTGTTCCATCAATTGGTTGATCCATTGGATAAAGTCCTCTTTATTCCAATGCTGCCTGTAAACCTTTCCTTTTCGCCAGGCCTCCACGGTCTGATAGGTGAGTTCGCTGGCCTTGTAGGGAAGTCGCAAAACCCCAAGCGAGTTGCCTTCAGGTGAGGAAAGGTAGGCTTCGACTATTTTTTGTTTTTCTTGGATAATAAAAACCCCACAACGGATAAATGGAACACCCAGTACGGTCAGCTCTTTAAAAATCAGCGGCGTGATTCTGTCAAGGTCATCAGCATTGCGCATGGATGAAATGTCAGCGCGAACACGGTCCAAAGAAGCCTGTCGCATGGCGGTTCGGGCGCTGGCTTGGGCCATTTGCAAATCCCTGAAACGCGTATAGGCAAAGGAAAAGACTGCCGTGGCTCTTTTTAAAAGTTCCCAGCTTTCTGAGGAAATCTCTCCGGGAGCAGCAGCACCAATATAGCCATTGGAAAATTTGTACAAATGATAGGTACGATCGGGAATATTTTCTCCATAAAAATTGCTGGTCCCAAACAGGACGGATTTTTCTTCACAATATCGGATCCATTCTATCCTTTCCTCACCCTGCATCAGAATGGAAGTTTGTTTTGCTTTGGACTGGTAAAATTCATCCATCTTTCGGCCCACCCAGGTATCCTGAAGATCAATAACCATTTGGTCTGTTATCGCTTTGTCAGGGTTATCCGGATTCTT
>NZ_JBGSXS010000222.1:0-3988 GCF_041751335.1 Aquiflexum sp. | reverse complement strand
ACGAATGGAAGACCATATTCAAACAGTAGCCGGAAGATACAAAGGACGGGTAAATGGTTGGGATGTGGTCAATGAGGCGATTATGGATAATGGTGAATACCGGGCTTCAAAATGGTATAATGCTGCTGGAAAGGACTTTCTTAAGAGGGCTTTTATCAAAGCCAATGAAGTAGATCCTGATGCGGAATTGTATTACAATGACTACAATATGTGGAAGCCTGCCAAAAGGAATACAGCCATTGAATTGGCGAAAGAACTGCGCTCGGAGGGAATCAGGATAGATGGAATTGGGATGCAGGGACACTATGGATTGGAGTCACCCACTCTTGACCAAATTGAAGCTTCTATTGTGGCAATAGCTGATGCCGGATTTAAGGTAATGTTTACCGAATTGGATATTGATGTATTGCCCAACCCTGTCAACAGGTTCGGTGCCGACATTGACTCCACTTTCGTTTTTGAGGAGAAATACAACCCTTATAAAGATGGCTTACCACAAGAAGTGCAGGAAAAATTGGCAAAAAGATATGGGGAGTTATTCGGCCTATTTTATAGGCACAGGGAGCATATCACCCGGGTGACATTCTGGGGCATACACGATGGCGGTACCTGGCTGAACAACTGGCCCATTCGGGGAAGAACAGCTTATCCTTTCCCTTTTGACCGAAATTATGAGGAAAAAGAGGATGTGATTCAGGCCATTATTAGTGCCCACAAAGGAAAATAACCTTTTATTTTGAACCACAAAAGAAACAAAAGGGAACAAAAGGTTTGGGATTTATTTCATGGAGATTCCTTCAAGAAAAAAATATTTTCTTTTGTGTTCTTTTGTCTCTTTTGTGGTTCATTCAAATTACTTTTTATAAAATCCTATTGAAAAATTATTAAAAGATGCTTTCAGAATATCATTCCTCAAATGAAAGAGGTCACATTAAAAAAATAACAGGTAATCAATAAAGCTGGTTGAGCGCTGTAGACCTGCCATTGCTTTCGGTATTTGTTCCGCCATCATCCACAAGGGGTACAAAGACCTGTTTGCGATCCCCATCGCGAATTAGAATGATGGGGATTTCAATTTTCAAATCATCATCCAGGATAATGTTTCCCACACGGTACGAATCAGGGCTATAATTCAAAAATGCATCCAAAATAGAGGCCTCGTAATTTTGGGGAATATGTGAGTCTTGGTTACGACTTATATGCATTCCTTGATCTCTGAAAAAAATAAATTTCGGCAAATAGCTCACTTCTGCCTTGTCCCCGTTTACGAAATGAGCAGCAATTGCTCGAAGTTCTTTCTTGGGAAGGATGAATTGTCTGTGGTATTCTTTGGGGGATGTCAGTTTGACTGTGTAAGATGGTTTTTTTAAGAATCTTTTGGGTTCTGTACCCCTGACTTCAAACATCACGAAGTCTTCCGGTGAGTAGCTTTCCAAAACAGAAATATCCTGCGTCTCCCCATCAATTTCCAATTCTACATTTTTGGTCTTTTTCCAGTTTTCCCAAATTTCTGTTTTAACCTGCTTGGTGGGCGGAGGAGCGTTATATTGCATGACCACTTGTACTTTGTTGGATATCTTTAGTAATGCCTGCAATCTCGAAAAAGCTCCATCGTCGAAGAAAGGAAACTCAGTCACATTTTCTTTTTCCTCTTCATTGAGTCGGTCAAAAGCCTGTTTCAATTTGGGAAGGTCAAGCTTGCTGATATCCAAAACGTATGGTTGATCTTTATCAGAAGCCTCCCAAATTATTCTTTCATATTCCTCCACCGATGACTTCAAAAGGGACAAAGAAATAGGATTGGCTGAGGTAATTCCTGAAGAGGCCAAAGAGAAAAATACAGCCAACACGATCGAAAAGGTAAGCCCTTTGAGCAAAATGGATTTTCCCGGGGAGGTGAATCTGCCCATCATTATCAATCTCTTTTTGGTCACTGAAAAATTAAACCGACTGCTTAAACTTAGATTGATTTGTGATTGACTTACTTTGGAAAACAGCAACATCTGGTATGCCGTTTTATTTTGGAACTGCCTGTTAACCGCTTCATCAGCCAAATATTCATGATTGATCTGTATGGCTTTTTTATACAATAGCAGCAATGGATTGAACCAAAGCAACACTTTCAACACCTCCACAAAAAGTATATCCCAAGAGTGTTTTTGCCTGATATGGGTGAGTTCATGTTCCCATATTTCCGGTTCTATTTTATTTGCTTTGTAGTCCACTTCTGACACAAACAGGTAATCCAAAAATGTAAATGGTAAATTCTTTTCCGGCAAGAGCACAACTTGGTATCCATCTTTTTGCAATAAAGGATTGGTTGATTTCAGCTTTCGGAACTGGATTAACTGAATGATAAACCTGGAAAAGAAAAGTAAAAAACCAAGAAAATAAACTATACCTACTACCAGATACCAGTCAAACTCATATACCGAATGGATTTCAATAGGGGTTTTTTCAGCAGTCTGCTTTTCTGAAACCAATCCAGATTTAAAAACTTCAGCCTCCATTGGAGCCTCAACAGGCAGCAGTTGCTCCCAGACAACTTTTGGTGTTTCCTGGATTCGGGGAAAAAATGATGGCAGCACTACAAAAGGCAGTGTCAGGGAAATAACCAAGCTACCAAGCAGGAAAAATCTGTTGAACCTGTAAAGACTTTCCTTTTCAAGAAATAGGCGATAAAGCAATAAAAATACTGCCATCGACAAAGCTGATTTTAAGATGATAAGTATCATGGCTTCTTGGTTTTGATTTGTTCTTCTATGATCGACTTTAAGGATTCCAGTTCTTTCTGGGAAAGGTCGGTTTCCTTGGTAAAGAATGAGGCGAACTGTGAGGGGGAATCATTGAAAAAGGTTTTGATCAGAACATTGACCTTATCGGAAAAGTATTGACTTTTCTGAACTTCAGGATAATACTCCCGAGAATTTCCAAACACCTTATAGCTGACAGCACCTTTATCCGTCAACCTTTTTAATAAGGTCGCCACAGTGGTGGGTGCAGGCTTTGGTTCAGGATAAGCCTCAAGCAGATCCTTCATAAATGCCGATCCTTTTTCCCATAAATAGTTCATCAGCTGCTCTTCTCCATTTGAAAGGTTCATATTCTATATGATTAGATTGTATTCTACAAATATAGAAATGATTTATTTAATTCAAAAAGGAAATTTTTAATCTAAAACGAAAATCAATAAAAATCATCTTTCATCAATAAAATCAGGAGATCAAAAAAAATTAATCGATAGGAATTTTTATTTTAATACCTTTATTTTCGATAAAAAATATTACTTAATTTTCTAAATAATCACAACTATATGAAAAAGTCAATACTTATTCTTGCATTATTCTGCTTTTCTACACTTTCACATGCCCAAACAGTAGAAGAAATCATTGATCAATACCTGGAAAATACTGGTGGGGCATCAGAATGGGCGAAGTTGACTGCTGTCAAAATGGAAGGTAAAGTAAATACCCAGGGAATGGATATTCCCATCGAAATAGTCCAGTCCAAAGAAGGCAAAATGTATATGAAATTTCAATTACAGGGCCAGGAAATAGTGCAGCAGGCATTTGACGGAACTGAAGCTTGGGGTGTCAATTTCATGACCATGAAACCTGAAAAAAGTGACGGTGAAACCACCGAAAACCTGAAACGGGAGTTGGGTGATTTCCCTGATCCGTTTTTGGATATGAAAAGCAAAGGCTATAAGGCTGAATTGCTGGGTAAAGAAACTATTGAAGGCACAGAATGCTTTAAAGTCAAATTGACCAAAAAACCTGTTTTGGTTGATGGATCAGAACAGGAAAACATCTCCTTTTATTTTTTTGATACTGAAAACTACGTTCCCATTATGGTCGAAAAAGAAATAAAAACCGGGCCTGCCAAAGGAATTACCAGTCAGACTTTGATGAGTGATTATCAGGAGGTAGATGGATTATTTTTCCCTTTCTCCATTGTGGAAAAAGCAAAAGGAACTCCTCAAGGACAA
>NZ_JBGSXS010000221.1:0-8305 GCF_041751335.1 Aquiflexum sp. | reverse complement strand
CCAAAATTTTTAAAGCTGATGGGAGCAATCTTTTGGTTTCAAAAAGTTTAGGTTGGATCGAAAAGAAATTACCACTTAATCAATTTATCAGGATTCATCATTCATTTGTGGTCAACATCAAAAAAATTGACCGATATGATAAGAAAAACAATTATTTATTCTTGAAAAACGGGAAACACTTATCTGTCTCTATTCGCAAATCTCCAGACTTATTCAGACATTTTGCCTAGACTTTTTGTTATAAAAACATTCCTAGCATTGTTGCTGCCCTTGGTGGTAGCAGCTCAGATGGTGCCTTCAAAGAATTATACCACATTGGAAGGACTTTCCAATAATGCCGTCAAATCTTTGTTTTTAGATTCCAGAGGATTGCTTTGGATAGGTACTGAAAATGGCGTTTCTCTTCTTCAAAGTGGGGAAATAAGCAACTTTTTTGAGTCTGATGGCTTGGCTTTTAATTCCTGTTGGGCAATAACAGAAGACCTGAATGGGAATATGTGGTTTGGTAGTTATGGTGGGGGAATCAGCATGTTTGATGGCACCGAATTTATTTCTTTAGGTATTCCTGATGGCCTTTTAGATGGCAGGATACGCCATTTTTTTCCATACAAAAACAAAGTATTTATAGGCACGGAAAATGGCTTATCCATCATCGACATCAACACACACCAGGTAACAGGAATTCAAGAAAGTATTACAGACAATCCCCAAAGTTATATTTCCGGTTTTTTTCTGCATAATAAATACCTCTATTACAGCACTTATGGAATTGGGGTGTACCAATTGGATCCCGAAGAAGACTATCCTATCGTTAAAAAAATATCTGATCATAAATTGATTTATTCGATGTCAAAGTTGGAGGATCGTATTTATGCTTCAAACAAAGGATATTTGGATGTCTTCCATTCTCCTGAACTCTTATCTTCAGTGGAAGGAAAAAATTCAATGGGAAAGTCCATTATTTGGGACTTAACCCAGGATAAGAACAAAAGTATCTACTTGGCGGCATGGGGCATATTTGCTCAAGACGGTGGAATATACAGATTGGATGATGGGGGAATGGAAGATTTATCCGAGGAATTTAATGTTTTTTCCAAAGAAATTCTTGCTTTGGCCTACGATTCCATGGATCATGTTTTATATGTTGGGACCCAAGATGAGGGCTTGTTTGAAATACAGTTAGAGCCGGGAGTTCGATATGAGCAATTTGGAGGAAAAGAGGTGATTGGTTTTGCTTTCACGAAAGGGGAAAAAATAATTTTACATCATCAAGGACTTTCTTTTTTGAATAAACAAGGAGATATTGAGAAAGAAATTCCACAGACCCTATTCAAAAAGTTTTCTACGGATTATTTATCCAAAAACTCCAATAGTCTTCCTCTTCATGAAGACGATTTTTTTGAAATTGATTTCAGAATTCCTTCTTCACAAATTATCTTTTATGACTTACAGCAGTTTGGAAGCAACCTGTGGATAAATACAAATATTGGGATTTACCAATTTGATCTGACTGGAAATATCCTGACTTACCTTCCGGTACATAGCTACCAAATTGGATTTACCCCGGACGGTAATCTGATTGAAACAAATCCTTATGGAGGTGTCAGGATATATGAGAATCCAGCCAAAATGCAATACCGGTATTTCCCGCCATCTGATAAAAACACACCCGTTCAGGTGTCGAAAATCATCCAAAATGGAGACAAAACTTACTTTGCATCTGTATTCAATGGTATCTATCATTACAATATGGATGGTTTTTTATCCTACCTCGCTTCAGACATTTGGGATGAAGAAAAATTCAAACAGATACATTTAGTTTCCACTGATAAACTTGTTATCGCATCTGAATTTGATGATATTTTTATTGCCAATACCTACCCGGAATTTAAAATAAGAGAGACAATCCCAAGAGATAAGCTAATTGGGAAAAATGTGCTGTTTTTGGAGTCGTTCGAAGATTACATATTAATTGGTACAGAAAGGGGGCTAAATGTTTACAGAAATGGAACAGTTCGATTTTTTGATGAAGAGCAGGGTTTGACCAATAAGCATTTTAAAACTGCAAAAGTGAATGGACAGGATCTATTTTTAGGAACACAAGAAGGATATTACCAACTCGACCTTCCCAATTTGCTCAAGGAAACTTCGCCTCAATTGAATCTAATAATCAATGAGATAAGGATCAATCAACATAAGATGGACAATTCTAATTTTTCCTGGTTTGAATATCAGCGTAAAACCTTGGATTTAGCCCATCATCAGAATACTGTCACCTTGGGTTTTATGGTAAGGGGACATCAATTTCCGGAGAAACTTCAATATAGATACCGACTAAATTCAAATGAGGAATGGAGCCCATTTCAATCCGAACACACTATAATCTTGCCCTACTTAAAAGCCGGAATCTTCCCAATTGAAGTTGAGGTTTATGACCTTCACTCCGGGAAATCCGCCATCTACCCTATTATCCGTCTTCATATTCACCCACCTTTTTATCTGGAATTATGGTTTTTGCTTTCAGTCGGTATTCTGATGTCAGGATTTATTTATTATTTAATCCGGCTAAGAATTATACGTGCCCAAAACGAAGCTAACATGAAACAACGCTTAGCCGAAACGAAACTGCAGGCACTTATCAGTCAGATGAACCCTCACTTCATCTTCAACGCTATCAATTCCATACAATATTTTATACTCAAAAATGAGACAGACAGTGCTATCCGGTTTTTAAGCGGATTCTCCAAATTGATGCGGACTACTTTGGATAACAGCACCAAAGGATTTATCAAGCTTTCAGAAGAAATCCAATATTTAAAGTCCTATATGGCCATCGAAAACGAACGGGTTGGCAATCGGATCAAATGGGAAATTACCTATGACCAATCCATCAACCCCGACAACTTGGAGGTTCCTCCCATGCTTTTACAGCCTATGATAGAAAATGTCTTTGTTCATGCTTTTGATTCCAAACACCCCAACCCCATGTTACAAATCCATTTCCAGATAAAGGAGAGATACTTATTGTTAGCGGAAATTACCGATAACGGGCGGGGGATACTTGATGATAAAAATAAGCCGATTCATGAATCCAAAGGGATGAAGTTGGTGAGGGAAAGGATATCTTTGATCAACATGGGAGCGGGATACCCTATTCAGGTGGATTCCCAAAAAGATAAAGGCACCAAGATCCTTTTGCTTTTCCCCTACAATGTAATTTCCTGATTGATTTCCTGTAAATGGAACGCTTGTAGGTCAGATACCTACAGTTGTGAATTGGTTGGAGAGATGATCCAATGAAACAATAACTTTGGATTGTATTTTAACCTGTGCGTACAGGTTAATTTATTCTCATGAATTTTTCAAGGGCCTAGGTGGCCCTTTTTTCTTCAAATTTGCTGCTTGAATACGACGACTACCTTCCAAAATCCAGCACTTATAGTTATTAATACGGCATTTATAAATTAGATAAATAGCTATTGGTCAGTATGTATAAATTTGATTAGATAAAATACCCAGATTATGGCACTTTTTAAAGTCACCGTCAAGCAACCCATGTACCGCAACGGAGTCCGTCTTATCAAAGGCATGTCAGTAGATGTGGTCATGGACCATGCTGCCCACTATCCTCTTAACCACGAAAGAGGAGAACGTGTAGTCGATGCCTTCAAACGCCTCTATGATGTGGATATCCGAAAAGCCAATGCGGTGAATTCAGCGCATTTGGATGTGGTGAAGGTGGGGTGAAATCATTACTCAACTTTTATTTTATATAAAAATTCAAATCCTTAAAATTAATAAAATGCAAGAAGACCCTTTTAAAAACTTTGACAAAACCTTTGAGTCTGAATATAAGAAGGCATCAAAAAATATTGTTAAACCTAATATTTTAATAATTGGTGGAACAGGGACAGGGAAAAGTTCTTTAATTAATTTGATTTTTGGTGAAGATGTTGCAAAGTCAGGAGTTGGAATGCCAGTCACTCGTAAAATCGAAAAATTTGAATCAGAAACACTACCAGTGGTTTTATATGATTCGGTAGGGTTTGAAGTAGGTGATTCTGAATTTCAAAAGAATACTATTAATGAATTGATGTTATTTGCTGATGGTCTACAAAGCAAAAAAGAAACCGACAGAATTCACTTGGTTTGGTATTGTATTCAAGCTTCAGGACACAGGGTTACCGATTGGGACAACAATTTACTTTTAGAATTTCAAAAAAGAAATATTCCAATTTGTGTCGTTTTTACTAAATGTGATTTAGTAACTGAAGAGGAGATCTCTAAAATGATTCCAATTGTCGCAACAAAAAATGTGTTTTTGACAACTAATTCCGAAGATTTTCAGCCCGAATTTTTAGATTTAAATAAACTAATGAAATGGTCTGTTGACAACTTGGAAACCTCTTTACGGCTTGGATTTATTAAAGCTCAAAAAATTAACTTAGAAATTAAAGCAAGTGAGGCAAGGAGTATTTTACTACAGCATACGGCTGGAAATAGTATTGTTGGATTTTCTCCTATTCCCTTTTCAGATGCACCGATATTACTTGCAAGTCAAGCTGCTATGATTGCTAGAATAGTTAATGTTTATGATTTACACTGGTTAGAAAATCAATTTAAATTTATAATAAGTGGTCTTGGAGTTGGTCAACTAATTTCTCAAGGAGGTCGTTTATTGGTTGCAAATCTTCTAAAATTTATCCCAGTATATGGAACAGTTGTTGGCGGTTCAATTTCTGCTGCTGTTGCAGGTACAATCACCTCAATTTTAGGTTTTTCAGTTTCTAAAATGTGCTTTTTACTCTCAGAATTAGCCATAAATGGCGAAGAGGAGAAAGTAAAAGACTTTGTCAACAATTTCGAGACTGCTTTTGGAGATATCCTAAAAGAAGAAAAATATAATAATGAGAGAAGACAGTTATAACATCGCGATTTTAGGTAAAAGTGGAGTTGGAAAAAGTAGTTTTTTAAACTATTTATTTGATGAAAATATTTCAGACGTAGGTGTAGGTTCTCCTGTGACAAAAGTTGGCTTTCATCAATTTGAAAAAAAGGTTAATGGTTTAAATTTAAGAATATTTGACTCTTGGGGTCTTGAACTTGATAAAGTTGAAAAATGGGAAAAAGAGCTTTTGGATGAATTGAAACAAAGAAGCTTAGATAAGCATCCATCTAAGTGGTTTCATTCTATTTTTTATTGTGTTTCAGCAACTTCCGCTAGAATTGAGTCATTTGATATTAAGTTAATTAATACCTTTTTAAAGGATAATTATAAAGTTGTTATAATTTTTACAAAATCTGACAGCTTATCCCAAAACGACTTTGAGACATTTCAAAAAATCTTAAATGATAATTTAATTAAACAGGTAGCTTCGGTTAAAGTTTGTAGTGAAGCTAAAACACTCTTAAATGGACGAAATATAGAAAAATTTGGTAGAGAAGAAGTTTTAAATGAAATAATTAATGGTTTTTGGAATTCAATAATTACCAGAATACCTGCAAAAACTATTCTTTTAATGAAAAAAAGGACAGCTTGCTGGGTTATTAAGGAACAACAATTTCTACAAAAATCATGGATTTACGATAGAAAGCCATACTCAAAAAACTTAGAAGACAGTTTAAATAGGTTAGTAGATGATCTTGAAAAGATGGATGATTTTTTTATTGTTTTGTCAGAAGCTATTAATACTTATTCAGATATAATAGAAGGTTTAAGGGTACCACCAAATCTCCCCAATCAAAAATACCTTAAAATTTTCAAAGAAAATTCGAGTTCTTTTTTTGAAGAAAACTATTTAAACTTAAAACAAATTTTTTCTACGACATTTACTTTTCATCCAATATTGGCATTATTGATTTTGATCGTATATAAATATTCTACTAGAGGGAACTTAAAAGAGAATCTAAATGACTTAGAAAATAAATTAAATTCTGAAATTGAACAGTTATTTCCAAAATTAGAGGAGTTTATTATTTCATTAAAAAAAAATCATAATCAATGAACCCCGTCCGCCCCTACATGCGCTTCGAAATCGACAAATTATTCAGCCTGGTTAAATCGAGAATGCATCAGGAGGCTGTTACCAAAGGTGGTGGTAGGGCATTGTTTCAGGATGTCTACACTGGAAAGGTTCTCTGGGGCGGCGACCCTTATGACTATGAACATATTTACGGGTCAGAGTGGGTACACTCGGCTTACAAGCATCTCCTTTCCGACGAACAGATTGCCCTCGTGGTAAACTGCCCGGAAAATGTAGCAGTCACACTCCGTTCTATTAATCAGTCCAAAGGAAAAACCGACCCTGAAATCTGGTTTGCTAATCCAAGAAATATTGAAAATCATCAGATAGACCATAAACTTGCCCTGGCCAATATCAAAAAAGCCAAGGCAGCTATTGAGAAAAAGGTCAAGGAACTGACGAGGTAAGCTTTTATTTTTTGGAATATTTTTATCTGTAAGGGAAAGCATGTTTGGTGTTATGAAACTCACTAAGGAAAAGTGTGGATAATTTCATTAAATTCATATTATCAAAACCCTACAGGAATTCAAATCTATTTTAGAAAGGGAGAAAAAAACTCTCTTTCAAAAGTACCCGATTTAGAGTTTGGGGATTTTTAAAAATTTGGATTTATCTCAGCGGATTTTTAAATTTAATTACATAAATAAGGATCAATGAATATCAAATCACTTCAAGCCAAAATCGAGAATCTTCCGCCAGACTTGCAAAAGGAGGTGGAGATTTTTCTCGAAAACCTTTTAAAAAAGAAAAAGGATAAAAAAAAACCTAAGCCTGTATTTGGCTCAGCAAAAGGTGAGATTATCCTTTCACCGGATTTTGACGAACCGTTAGAGGATTTTAAGGAATACATGTAATGGAATTACTCTTGGATACCCATGTTTTGCTTTGGTTTTTGAATGGTGATTTTGACTATTGATCAGAACATATCCAAATATTCTGTCGCTACAGTTTGGTAAATTTTAATTAAATGCCTCGTCCACGTATGGGGTTCGGACATCAGGAAAATCCTTGTGGTAAGGTTTAAAGAGTGTTCTAAGTGATGAGCTTGGTATAGTTCAAATAATTGTAAGCGAAATCAATCAAATCAAAGTTAATTTATAAAGAAGTGTAGACCTTAAGGATGTGAGTGGAGACACTCACATGGGCATTAGCAGTGACACTCACATTAAATGGAACTGTCACTTTAAATTGTCATAAATTGTAAGGGTGTGTTAATTGTCAAAAAACTTTCCCAACTTTAAAGATGAAGCAAATATTTATTTTGGTTGGATTTTTCCTAATCTCCCTCCCATCCCTCGCCCAAGAAAAACCCTGGATGCTTGGCCCTTTTGAAAGGGCTGAAAACGCACAGCCAATTATTTCCCCCACTGACCAAACATCTTGGCAGGATCCGATGAGCGGAAAAGCAGTCAAATGGGAATCCATGGCTACTTTCAATCCGGCGGCCATTATCAAAGAAGGTAAAATCCATGTGTTGTACCGGGCTGAGGAAAAACTAGGGGAACTGGAAATCGGTGGACATACTTCCCGTTTGGGTTTGGCGGTTTCGGAAGATGGGGTGGATTACACAAGGATGAAGGAACCTGTATTTTTTCCTTCCGAGGATAATCAAAAAGAATTTGAATGGACGGGAGGTACTGAAGACCCGAGAATTGTTGAAACCGAAAACGGATTGTATGTACTGACCTATACCCAATGGAACAGGGAATATCCCCGATTAGCCGTGGCCACTTCAAGAGACCTGAAAACCTGGGAAAAACATGGTCCTATTTTTAAGGATTTCAAAGAAGGCAAGTACCATAATCAGGAAACTAAATCGGGGGCGATTGTGACCGAATTGAAAGATGGGAAATTGCTGGCTGCAAAAATCAAAGGCAAATACTGGATGTATTTTGGGGTACCACATATCTGGTTGGCTACTTCTGATGACCTGATTCATTGGGGGCCATTGGAGACCATTGATGGGAATTTGGCTCCTGTTTTGAGTCCAAGACTTGGATTTTTTGATTCATGGTTGGTGGAGGCAGGTCCACCTCCGGTGCTGACCAAAGATGGAATTGTGGTGCTTTACAATGCCGGAAATCAACAGTCTTTGGGTGTAAAAGATTTGGGAAACAGGTTGTATACAGGCGGGCAGGCCTTGTTTGACAAAAATGAACCATGGAAATTACTGGACCGCACGGATACACCTTTTATCAAACCAGAATTGCCCTTTGAGAAATCCGGTCAATATGTGGATGGGACTACTTTTGTGGAAGGATTGGTTTATTTCAAAAACCAAT
>NZ_JBGSXS010000220.1:0-4349 GCF_041751335.1 Aquiflexum sp. | reverse complement strand
CCAATATCCCTGGTGTTTACTTAGCAGGGGTGGTTTGTGGGGGATTAAATACCCGTGAATTTTTTATTGAAAACTCCATTGTACATTCGGAGCAGATTGTGGGGCATATTGTGGGGAAGAAGTAGTGGGGAGAACCGAGAAACGAGAAGTGAGAAGCGAGAAACGAGAAATTAGAGAGAAGAACCAAGATACAAGAGGGCCGTCATTCGGAGTTCCCGACATTTTGAAAATGTTCAGAAATGAAAATGATTTTTAGTTTAGGGACCATTCAAGTATAGTTGAAGGATATCTAAATTTTCAAAAAAGGTTCAATCTTAATTGAAATTGTTACATCACCGAAGTGATCTTTCATGGGTTAAAAGGAATTTTATAAATCCATGATTAGCATTTCAAACTTGGAAAATAAAAATTTAATTTTTAGTTTTAAAAGTACTTGTTCAACAATTACTTTCCAATTTTCATGATGATTAAATTCCATGTAACATTATTAGCCCAGGTAATATTTTTTTTTACCCTTAATAATTCATTTGCACAATACAAGCTTAAAAAGGTCAAGGAATTCCGAATCAATTCCTTGAATTCCATCAATATTGTGGATTATGATCCAAAACAAAAACGCTACCTGGGATTTGAAAAAACCAAGGGCTATGTGGTAATTATATTGGATGAAGAAGGCAAAATTCTACAAAGAAAAAACTTGGAAGGTCAGGGACCCGGACAGTTCAGGACGGCTATGAATTGCCTTGGGTTTTCGGATGAAGATGGGATATGGGTGCTTACACCCAATCAGGTATTGTATTATGATTATGATTTGAATTTTCAAAAACAGAGAAAAATTCATCCTAAAAGCATGTTTTATGTCGATGGATTGACAGAACCAATTTCTTATTTTTATCGGAAGACATTAGGTAATGGCTTGGCATTTATTCCATATCCATCAAATACAAGTCTTTTTGTGAGGCCCCAGGATTTCAAAAATGAAAACCTAATAGAAATCTATGATTCCAAATTGCAGATAAGCTATCATTTAGCTCCTGTGGCAGATAGACCAGTTAGTTCTAAATTGGATAAATCTTTAAACGCCATTTACAAACCTATTTTTCTCTGGACCGAAGAAACGATAAACTTTTTGTGACAGCTAGTTTGGACAATGAAACCACCATTCAGATGCCGCCTTCCGTCGGCATGACAAGGAAAAGGGCTGAGAAGTACATTTACCCATCTTAGTATGTCAATACATTAATTACCCAATTTCCAATCTTCAAATCATTCCCCCTACCCAATTTTAAATTTTAAAATTTTCCAATCTTTCAATTCCCCTTCTCTTATCTTTGCGGCATGAATTACTTATCAGTAGAAAATCTCACCAAGTCTTTCGGTGAGCGCAAACTTTTTCAGAACATTTCTTTCGGAATAGATCAAGGGCAGAAGATTGCCCTCGTCGGTATCAATGGTGCAGGAAAGTCCACATTGATGAAAATCATCATGGGTCTGGAAGTACCTGATTCCGGTAATGTTGCCATCAACCAACAGGTCAAAGTTGCTTATGTACATCAGAATCCTGTTTTTCCTGGTGATCTCAGTGTGTTCCAGACCATCTTTGACGGAAGCACCAATGAGACACTTCAGGTAATAGAACATTATCATAAAGCCATGTTGGATTCCGAGAATGGGAAAGACAATGGCGACGAGATGCAGAAGATTTTTGAGAAAATGGACACGCTACAGGCTTGGGATTTTGAATATCAGATCAACGAGGTCTTGGGCAAGTTAGGACTGCATGACACCGAAATGTCGGTAGGCAATCTCAGCGGGGGACAACGTAAAAGAGTGGCTTTGGCCAAAGCCATATTGGAAAAGCCTGATTTGTTGCTTTTGGATGAACCTACCAACCACCTTGATTTGGAAACCATCGAATGGCTTGAGGATTACCTTTCCAAGGCCAATTTGGCACTTTTCATGGTGACACACGACAGGTATTTCTTGGAAAAAGTCACCAATCAGATTCTGGAACTGGATAATGGTAATATTCACAAGTACATGGGCAACTACGGGTACTTTTTGGAGAAAAAGGAAGAACGAAGAGAAAATGAGGCAACTGAACTGGAAAAAGCAAAGAGCTTGTATAAAAAGGAACTGGACTGGATTCGCCGTCAACCCAAAGCAAGAAGCACCAAGGCCAAATACCGAGTGGATGCTTTTGAAGAAACCAAGGAAAAGGTATTTAATAAAAGAGAGGAAAGAGAAATTGAATTGAAGGTCACTTCCCAAAGGTTGGGGAACAAAATCATAGAAATAGATAAACTGAACAAGTCCTTTGATGACAAAGCACTGATCAAGGACTTCAGCTATACTTTCAAAAAAGGGGATAAGATCGGAATTGTAGGACCCAATGGTGCTGGAAAGACTACTTTTTTGAATATGATCACCGGGATGTTGACTCCTGATAGTGGAAAGGTGTCAATGGGACAAACCACAGCCATTGGCTACTACCGTCAGGAAGAAGATGCCTTTGATGAGGAAAAAAGACTGATAGATATTGTTAAAGATGTGGCCGAAGTGGTCACTGTCGCAGGAGGTGCTACCATCTCAGTTTCCCAGTTTCTCACCAAATTCGGTTTCCCACCAAAACAACAGCATACGCCTGTTGCCAAGCTAAGTGGAGGGGAGAGGCGTAGGCTGCAACTGCTTATGATCCTGATTAAAAGCCCAAACTTCCTGATTCTGGATGAACCCACCAATGATTTGGATATAGTCACCTTGAATACCTTGGAGGAGTTTTTGGACAATTTCCCGGGCTGTCTGATCATTGTATCGCATGACAGGTACTTTATGGACAGATTGGTGGAGCATTTGTTTGTTTTTGAAGGAGAAGGGAAAATCAAGGATTTTCCTGGTAACTATTCTGAATTCAGGGAGTGGGAAAAAGAAGAGAAGGCCAGCAAAAAAGAGGAAAAACCTTTTAAAGAAGCCAAAGTAGAAAAACCTGCTTCTGATCTAGGTAAGCCAAAAGCCAGTTTCAAAGACAAAAAGGAATTTGAAGAAATCAATGCCAAGATGGGATCCTTAAATGCTGAAAAGGAGAAACTGTTTGCCTTAATCACTGCCGGGACTGACGACCATGAAGCCTTGATGGATTGGTCGGCTGCCTTAAAGAAAATCGATGAGGATTTGGAGGAACTGGAATTAAGGTGGTTGGAGTTAAGTGAATTGGAGGGTATGGAGTAGGGGGAACAGTTCTAGACTTAGTCTTGGACTCTCTCAATTTCAGTCTCCAGACTGGAACTGTTATCTCTGGAATAAAAGGTATGATTAAAAGGATTAATAGAGCCAACAGGATTAACTCAGAAATCCGAAGCCACAGGCTTGGGATAACAGTATCCATTAAAGATTGGCCAGATCGTCAAGGTCTTTTGGTCTCATGACTGCTGTTTTGGCCTTTATTAAATCTTCTTTTGAGAGTGTCCTAATTGAAATACCATTTTCAAGAGAAATAATTGAATTCTTAGATGCTTGATCAAAGTCCAATCCTTTTACTGCCAGCATGATATCAATAGCAACTGGGGGCCTTCCGAAAGTATATACATCCCAATCTGGATGATTCATAAAATTTTCTTCAGTCATATCAAAAAGAGGCATACCAAATTCAAAGAAAGCTTTTTGGATTTTCTTGAAATTTGAAACCGACCTTTTTACCCAAATGTCAATATCCCCTGTCGTTCTAGGATATCCATGAAGGATAACTGAAAATCCACCAACTAAAATATACTCAACTTTATTTTTATTGAAGGACTCTAGGAAGTCCAAAAAATCCTTTGGAAAATTCCCGATCATTTCTCTCTACCTCTAGCGTGAAAAACAGTTTTATCCATCTTAGGTGGGTTGTCCAATGAGTAACCATAAGCCAAACTGTTCAGATAGGCAGCAATTTCCAGTAATTCGGCTGTGGATTTTTTTTTATAGATTTCGCCGTAGTGGATTTTTTCGGAGGCGTTTGAAGCTTTGAAGGCATTTCTGTCCAATTTGAATTCCATGGCTTTCTGGTTTTCCTAAATTTAACAACTTTTGTTGTAAGTCAAGATAATTGATTGATATCCATCAAAAAGTCTTCCCCAAAGAAAGTTTTCTTACTTAATAATTAGAATACTCATCTCATACTGCCAGGGACTCACCATTTCCAGCCAACCGGACCATTCCTTCGGATCTTGTTTCAAATATTCTCCTGTAAAAGGATTGAACCAAGTCACATTCACTTTCCCGTTTTTAGGCTTTGGGATGACCACATTTACCCTTTCGGATTCCTTGGGAATCATCATCAGATAATTGCCTTTTTCATCATAAAGTCCATA
>NZ_JBGSXS010000219.1:0-8696 GCF_041751335.1 Aquiflexum sp. | reverse complement strand
ATTGATTTCCCTTAAAGAACTGTCCAGTATTTGGATGAATTGTTCCCGATCCGAAGGCATTTTTTTAAATTCAATGACCCATTCATGTGCTCCTTTACTTTTGGAATCACCAAAATAAACCGGTGCTGCTGTGAAATTTGTAATAAGTGCATCGGTTGATTCTGAAGCTTTTTGAACTGCCTTCTCAGCATTCTCCACTATCACCTCTTCGCCAAATGCATTGATAAAATGTTTGGTTCTCCCTGATATTTTTAACCGATAGGGATAGGTATTGGTGAATTTGACTGTATCGCCAATTTTGTATCTCCAAAGTCCTCCATTGGTTGAGATCAAAATCGCATAATTTTTCCCGATTTCAACTTTTGAGAGCGGAATCACTTTTGGATTTTCATGTTCCCATTCTTCCATAGGAATGAATTCATAAAAAATCCCATAATCCAGCATCAATAACAATTCCTCCGAATCTTTCTGATCCTGAATCCCAAAAAATCCTTCTGAAGCATTATAGGTTTCCAAATACCTCATTTTGTCAGAAGGAATCAACTCCCGAAATAAGTTCCTATATGGGCCAAAGGCAACGGCTCCATGAAAAAACACTTCAAGATTGGGCCAAACTTCTAAAATATTGCTCGCACCCTTAAGGTCCATGACCCTTTGGAGCAACACAATCGTCCAAGTGGGTACACCGGAAATGCTTGTCACATTTTCATCCATGACCTCTAAGGCAGTTTTTTCAATTTTGGATTCCCATTCACTCATCAGGGCTATTTCTAGACTAGGCGTCCTTGCAAACTGTACCCATAAAGGAAGATTATGGGTAATCACGGCAGAAATATCCCCAACCTGAACATCACTATCATCATTCAATGGATTCCTAGCCAGACTTCCTCCTATCGTGAGGCCTTTCCCGGTAAATAGTTTGCTTTCCGGATAATTGTTGACATATAGGGAAAGCATGTCTTTTCCTCCTTTGAAATGACATTCTTCCAAAGATTCCTGGGAAACAGGTATGTATTTACTCCGACTTCCAGTAGTTCCTGAAGACTTTGAAAACCATTCTATTTCAGTTGGCCAAATGACATTTTGGGTTCCCCTCATCGTTTTTTCGATGTAAGGCTTAATTTGTTCGTAATCATGGATTGGAACTCGTTCCGCAAAATCCTCATAAGAACGGATGGCACTAAAACTGTACTTTTTGCCGAATTCTGTTCTTTTTGCCGAAGTAATGAGTTCATCAAAAATCTGATTTTGAGACTCAATCGGGTATTTCATAAAATTTTGTATCTGACCTATGCGGTTTTTAAAAATCCAGGTCATAAAAGAGTTTACAACTTCCATCAGTTAAAAATCTTACGTTTAAGTTCAAAGTTTTGGCCAAGATAAACCCTCCTGACCTGTTCATCTGCCGCTAATTCTTCAGCAGTACCTGCTTTCAGTAATTGACCTTCAAACATCAGGTATGCCCTGTCAGTTATGGATAAGGTCTCATTGACATTGTGGTCCGTGATCAGGATGCCGATGTTTTTGGTTTTGAGTTTGGCTACGATGCCCTGAATTTCTTCTACAGCAATTGGATCTACTCCTGCAAATGGTTCATCAAGAAGCACAAATTTTGGATCCACTGCCAAAGCTCGGGCAATTTCAGTCCTCCTCCTTTCCCCTCCTGACAATACCATACCTTGATTCTTTCGCACGTGGGTCAAACTAAATTCCTCGAGTAAGCTTTCTACTTTTTCTTTTCTTTGGACTTTGGTCATCTTGGTCATTTCCAATACGGCAAGAATATTCTCTTCCACAGAAAGTTTTCTGAAAACGGATGCCTCTTGGGCCAAATACCCTATTCCTAATTTAGCCCTTCTGTACATAGGAAGTTTAGTGATGTTTTGATCCTCCAAAAAAATCTGACCCTCATTTGGTTTTATTAGCCCCACAATCATGTAAAAAGAGGTGGTTTTTCCAGCTCCGTTAGGTCCTAAAAGGCCAACAATTTCTCCCTGTTCCACCTCAACAGATATATTATTGACAACCTTCTTGCCCTTGTAAATCTTAATAAGGTTATCTGCCCTTAATTTCATGTATTTATATTTTGTTTTCATTGGTCACATAGCCTGTCCCGAACCTGACTGCCTCAGGCAGGCTGGTTTCGGGAGAATCTCGCATGGTTATCATCATCCCAATGTGCGAGGTCTTTCCTCATGCTCGATTTCATAATCAATCAAATTTTATGTCTTTCACGTACAGTTGCAGACTGCTGTTGTTCCTAAAAGTATTCTCCCTGATCTCAAAAGCCAAATCAAAACGCATTTTTCGGTTAAGCATTTTGTAAATGATCTCGTCAGGATAGATATTTTTGTCCGCCATTCCAAAAGCAATACAAACAGGTCTTGTTTCCTGACCGTCCTGCACTACATTGAATCTCAAATGCTTGTCTTTAAGTATCCTGACATTTTCTGCATAGACCTGATTGACACAGAAAATAGGTTCCGGATTTCCAGGACCAAAAGGTGCCATCTGCTTTAATATGTTATAAAACTTATAGTTGATCTGATCCAGTAATATTTCATCATCGATTTCAAGAACCGGTTTCATATGGATATCTGTAATCCTAGAACTGACCACCTCTTCAAATCTCGATTGGAATGCTGGCACATTGGCAACAGACATGGTCAGTCCTGCAGCATATTTATGCCCTCCAAATTGTTCCAACAAGTCACTGCATTCTGATATCGCTTCATAGATATCAAAATCAAAAACTGATCTTGCACTTCCTGTGGCTTTACTGTTGGACTCGGTGAGAATGATAGTAGGTCTATAATATTTTTCAATACACCTCGACGCGACAATTCCTATGACACCTTTGTGCCAATCTTCTTTGAAAAGTACTGTAGATTTCATCTGCCTGACCTCTTCCATGCTCTGTATCATCGTCAAAGCTTCCTTGGTGATATTTTCATCAAAGTTTTTTCGGGCAGCATTTACAGTGTCGACAATTTCTGCCCTTGCCAATGCATCCTCCAAATCTTTCGAAATCAACAATTCCACAGATGCTTTGGCATGTTCCAACCTACCGGAGGCATTAATTCTAGGGCCTATTTTAAATACGATATCTGAGATTTCTATTTCATTTTCAATTTTGCTTCTCAAGATCAATGCTTTGATGCCCGGCCTTGGATTGTTATTGATCCTTTCTAGTCCGTAGAAAGTCAATACCCTGTTTTCACCTGTAATCGGTACAATATCCGCAGCAATGCTAATGGCCAATAAATCAAGATAGACCATCACTTTGGCAGGGTCTTTTCCCTGAAAAATAGAAAAGGCATGAATCAATTTAAAACCAACTCCACAACCACTCAATTCTTTGTAGGGATAAAGACAATCATTTCTTTTCGGATCCAAAACTGCAATGGCGGAAGGGAGATTTTCCCCCGGAGTATGATGATCACAAATAATAAAATCAACACCAAGTTCATTGGCCAATGCAACTTTTTCCAAGGCCTTTATACCACAATCCAAAGATATGATCAGCTTAAAATTATTTTCGGCAGCAAACCTGACTCCTTTTTCAGAAATACCATATCCTTCCTTATACCTGTCCGGAATATAAAAATTGACATGAGGATAAAACTCTCTCAAATAGCCAAATACCAAAGCCACAGAGGTGGTGCCATCAACATCATAGTCACCATAAACCAATATTTTTTCTTCTTTTTGGATGGCAGCTTGCAATCTTTCTACTGCCTTATCCATATCCTTCATCAAAAATGGGTCATGTAGTTTGTCCAAGTCAGGTCTAAAATAGTCTTTGGCTTTTTGAAAAGAATCTATCTTTCTATTGACCAGCATATTGGCCAAAGTCAGGTTTACATTGATTTCTTTTCCCAAAGATTCTACCGTTTCTAAATTAGCCTTGTCTCTGATCATCCATTTGTACTCCATTGGGCTAAATTACTAAAGTACGACACCAATAGTAACAAACGCATCCCAAATATTTTGATTGGGAATTTTCATTTGGCTTAAATCAAAAAAGACTGCCCCATTAAATAGAGCAGCCTGAAATAGCTTGAGATAAATTTTTTCTAAATTATTATTGATTCATTGCAACCAATTTCACCTCAAGGCTCACATCATCATAGATCAACCTGTCAGCAAGATTCTCGAAATAATTACCAGAACGATATTTGATGTCAAACTTGGTCCGATCAAAAACTATGCTGGCAGTAGCAATGATTTTGTCTCCTTGTACATCTACTTTTGCCGGAAAGGTAACTGGATTGCTGATACCTTTGATGATCAGATTTCCTGAAATCTGATAGTCTTTTCCATTCGATGATTTGGCTTCGGTGATTTTGAAAGATGATTTATTGAATTTTTCAACTGAAAAGAAATCATCCGATTTTAAATGATTGGTCAATCTTGCATTTGAATTTGCATCTGTAATATCCTCTACTGTGATGGTAGTCATATCCATTTCAAATGAGCCGCCTTGAATCTTTCCGTTTAGGTAATCCAACTGGGCATCAGAAATCTGGACTTTGCCATAGTGTTCCCCAGTAACTTTTTTGGCATTCCAATTTACAGTGCTCTCAGATTTGTTGACAATAGCATCAACTTCCTTTTCTGAGCTTACTAATACTGATGAAAACATCAGTGAGATAAAGGAAATAATTGTGATAAATTTCATTGTTGAATTGGTTTGGAGTAAATGTATAAGAGAGGTTTTTAATACCTCTCTTATAGACTCTTTTGAAAACAAATAGTTTAATGCAACTTATTATTTTATTTGAATGGATCAATTTATGATTACAGCGGGTAAATTCTGTGCTTTGAATTTTTCATTGTAAAGTTTGATGTCATTTTCTATCAACCCGTTCAAATCCGATTTATATCCTGTCCATTCCTTATCCAAATCAGCCAAACGTTGCTTTGAACCTGCTGTTAATCTTGGATCATGTACATCCACTGCTCCCCTTAGATCGAAATATTGGGCATTTAGCTGACTTGGGAAATTAATCACATCCTGAAAATTGCTTTGGCGGGTTTCCACCAATTTTGCTTCCCAGTCAACCAATTTTTGGATCAAATCCTGCCCTGCCTGATAAAGGTCCTTTGCATCATCTTTATCCTTCAAGAGTGAATTATGGTGTTCAATCTGACTTTTGACTTTTCGCATGTCATTGACCGATTGATGAATATCAGTCAGGGATATGGCAGCTTTTTCAAGCAAAGCCTGTTGTGCAGTCCAATCCTGAGGATTGATATTTTTGAGATTTGGATCTTGGGCCACTTCTATTTCAGTTTCTGAAATAGTCCCATTATAACTTAGCCTTGCTTTGTATTTACCAGGGGCAACACGGTGCCCGCTATAATCACCATATACAAATGCATTGGGAATTGGCAATAAAGTCTCCCCTCTGAAATTCCATGCAAACCTGTTCAACCCCTTTTTGGAAGGGATTACTTGCGCAGGAGAAGGTCCACCAGAAAAAGATTTAAAATTCTCATCCTTAATAGAGGAATAAGATCTGATGATTTTGCCTGATTGATCCAGGATTTCTAAAGTTACTTCCACAGAATCCACTTCTTCCGGCAAATAATAATCCAAAATCACTCCCGAAACAGGGTTTTCTCCGATTCCAGGAGGAAGGTCCATCCATGAAGGAATATATCCTTCGTATTTGTAAGTGGGTTTTGGAGTAAATATTTTCAAGCTGGAGAAATTCCCTTTTGACTGCTGCAATGCACTCAAGTCATCTAAAATCCAGAATGACCTGCCTGCGGTAGAAACAACCATGTCATTGTCCGCAAATGCAATGTCAGTAATCGGAACTACCGGAAGATTCAACTGAAGCTTTTGCCAATTGGCCCCACCGTTGAAAGAAACATAAAATCCCCTCTCAGCACCTCCATACAATAGATCTTTCACTTTTCGGTCTTCTCTGATGACTTTGATAAAATCATCTTTATCCACTCCTGCATCAATTTTGGTCCATGTCTTTCCGTAGTCAGTAGTTTTGTAAGACATATTGGAAAAATCGTTGAATTTGTACCTGGTGGCTGCAATAAATGCAGTTCCTTTCTCATGGGTAGAAACCTCAATAGCTTGGATGAGGCTTTCGGGTAATCCTGCCGGTGTGATGTTTTCCCAAGTCTTTCCACCATCCTTAGTAATATGGACAAGGCCACAATCACTTCCTGTGTAGATCACTCCTTTTTCATGGATAGACTCTATCACATAGCTTAAGGTGTTGTAGTTTTCGCCACCAGCCCCTTCATTGGTGATGGGTGCTCCGCCCGGTCCTTGTTTTGATTCCTCATTTCTGGTCAGGTCAGGGCTAATTTCTTCCCATGATAAACCTCCGTCATTTGTCTTGAAAAGAATATTGCCACCATGGTAAATGGTATTATAATCATGAGGAGAAGCAATGACAGGTGCATTCCAATTGAATCGGTATCTCATATCCTTGGCATCATAAGCCAGAATGTTAGCAGGATATTGCCTGATATCTTTAGTATGCCCATCTTGGGTATTCAGGACATCAATAAGTCCCTGATAACATCCCCCATAGAGCAAAACGGGGTTTTTGGGATCAAAAGCAATAAAAGCAGATTCACAACCAGGACCTATAAACCAATCTTTACCTGTCAGCCCAATGTAATTGTTCCTACTGGCAATGACTACCGAAGTATTGTCCTGCTGTCCGCCATAAATTTTGTATGGAAAGCTTTCATCCACATTGACCCTATAAAATTGGGCAGAGGGCTGATTGTCCTGCGTCGACCAACTCTTGGCACCATCATAAGTGATCTCAGCACCACCATCATCTCCCAAAATCATGTTCATAGGGTTTTTGGGATTGATCCAAAGGTCATGGGTATCAATATGTCTTACAGGAACCACAGCAAAATTTTTGCCTCCATCAATTGATTTTGTCAATGGGGAGTTAAGCACATAAACGACATCTGCATTAACAGGGTCTGCCTCCACTTCCATATAATACCAAGACCTTGAAGTCAACAATTGATTGTTGGTCATGTGTGTCCAAGTTTCCCCACCATTATCAGAGCGATAAACACCGGCAACTGATTTTTCAGCTTCCACAATGGCATAAACCCTTTCTGAATCAGCCCTGGAAACGCTTACCCCGATTTTTCCCATTTCTTCAGGAAGACCGGAATTGATTTTAGTCCAATTGTCTCCACCATCCACAGATTTCCAAATACCACAACCTGCACCACCGCTTTGTACCTGCCAAGGCAACCTGCGGTATTCCCAAGTAGCTGCATATAAAATCCTGGGATTATTGAAATCCATACTTAAGGAAGAAGCTCCTGTATTTTGATCTACATACAATATTTTGGTCCAGGTATTTCCACCATCTGTACTTTTATAGATCCCCCTTTCTTCATTGGGTCCATGTGCCGCACCTTGGGAAGCTACAAATACTATATCAGGGTTATTGGGGTGAATAATTACATCAGAAATATGTCTTGTCATTTCCAAACCCATATTTTTCCAAGTCTTACCTCCATCTGTGGATTTATAGACTCCGTCTCCAGAAGTGGTCATCACACCACGGATGGCATGCTCACCCATGCCGACATAAATCACATTAGGATCAGATTCACTGACAGCTATCGATCCCACAGAACCCGTTTTGAAAAATCCATCTGATACATTGTGCCAAGAGATTCCTGCATCGTCAGTTTTCCAGAGACCACCCCCTGTATATCCCACAAAAAACACCTGATCATTGTTTGGCACTCCGGAGACAGCATTCGATCTGCCACCCCGGTAGGGGCCAATATTGCGCCATTTAAGTCCTTGAAATAATTCCGCATCAAATGTTGGGGAAGGGGCTACTGCAGATTTTCTTCCTTGGGAAAAGGAAGAAAAGGACATGAAAATTATCATGCCAAATAATATGAGTTTTTTCATTATAAAGGTTGGTTGATTGGTGTTTTGAATTTGGCGAAAAAAGTTCATAAAGAACAATAAGGTGCTTGAATACGAGAATAATTTTTTTGGAAATAGCAGTTTCAATAAATAGAATTTAAATAAAATTCTTCAAAACCGCCTAATTTATATGATTTGCGCTGGTCAACCAGCCTAATTAACAAAAAATGGAATTAAGACGATATCTTCAAGACAGATTGGAATTCCAATTTTATCACAGCTTATTTTTTGAGGGGAACTGTTTTCGAGACTATAACGCCCATACAGTTTTAGACCCAATATATTTTTTTCTGGAGGGGTAAATCCAACTCCGATCCCCACTTCGTATATCAAAAAACAAATTACAAAAGTAAAAAAACAGCTTTGAACACAGTATTAAGTAAAGCATTGAATAATTGGAAAATTACCAGAATTTACAGGTATTTCCGCCTTTTGTATCATTTTGAGAGTAAATAATTACATGATTTACATATTATTTGAAGGATGAGATTAAGACCATCTATATTTAAAGTAAATCTTTTGTGAATTAACCTTTTTCACCTTTTTGATAAGCAGTTAGAGCGTTATAGCTATATATAATTCGCCATTTATGGTGATCCAATTTCTGAATGAGAAGACAGTTTATCGCTGCCTGACTGGTATTACTTAAACTATTTTATTAACCAAAAAAATCTATGATCATGTCAAAACCAATTAAAACAAATGGAGACAGTCCCATGGCCTTCCGATCTAAAGGAAATCG
>NZ_JBGSXS010000218.1:0-9561 GCF_041751335.1 Aquiflexum sp. | reverse complement strand
TTCAATAATGAACCTTTCGAGGTATTGGGAACTTGATCCCCGAAATTCATAAATGTTCTGATCATCATCCCCGACAGCAATGACCCGCATTTCCTCATTCTGAATCATCAGTGCTTCCACCAAGGCAAATTCTTCGGCACTGATATCTTGGGCTTCATCAATGACCAATACTGTCTTGGTGATTTCCTTTATCTCTGCCTTGTTGTCACGGATTAAGGCTGTTGCCTGTGTGATGATTTCCCCGGATTTTTCCAGTGTCCCCATTTTTCCCAACAGGTCAAAGCAATAAGAATGAAAGGTCTTGATGTCCAAATAGAGGGCCGCATTCCCAATCAGATCCATCAGCCGCTTTTTAAATTCCGTCGCCGCCGCCCGGGAAAAAGTAAGCATCAGCAACTGTTCCTGCTTGACATCTTCAACGAGTAAAAGGGATGCCAATTTGTGGACAAGTATCCGGGTTTTGCCACTCCCCGGTCCTGCAGCCACGACAATATGCTTGGAGTCCTTGTCCTTGATGATTTTCAATTGCGCAGGGGAAAGTTCTCCAAAAAGCTTTTTGAATTTGGCCGGAGTGATATTTTGGCTGATTTCACTTTGTCTGTCACCTTTGAAGTATTTATTGAGAAAAGAAGGATAATTCATCTGAAAGTAATCTTCCACAAACTGAAGTGCATCCTGATAATCAGCAATCATCTTTTTGGCATATTCCCCAACGATGTGGATCTGTTGCACCTTGTTTTCATAGAAGCTTTTAAGCTTTTGGTAATCATCCTGTTTGTACTGCGTCCTGTTATCCTCCACGGTCCTTTCGATGGTAAGCTTGTTGTACAAGACTAAAAACCCACCTTCGATTTTTAGGGATTCTATGCGGGAAAGATAGTAAAGGGCATCCTCCACCTCCGCAGAAGTACATTCCTTCACAAATAGGTCAGATGAAGATTCAAAACCATCTTTCAATTCATGGACTGAAAATTCCACAGGCATCTCCCCGGAAAATAGTGGTAGGTCAGATTCCGGTTTATTGGCCCTATCATATAGATATTGGATAATAAACTTGGACAGTTCATGCCTTTTGCTGAACTTTTCTTTCAGGTCTTCCATGGGCTGGTTCAACTTCAGTTCCACATGGTTTTTGGAGGTTTTGGAAAATCTTTTAGTCACCCAATTTTTAATCCCCCAATAATTGATAACCGAACGAATGCGCATCGGCGTTACATCCTTTAACCCTTCGAGTTCAGCGGATTCGTTCAACTCTTTGACGTTATAGACCTCAGCACTTAGTGAAAGCTGTGGTAGTAAAAAATTCTCCAACAAGCCAAAAGCATCTACTATGTCCAAGGAGCGGTTGATCTTTTCCGATTTTCTGACAAAAGCTTTCAGGTCCATAGCATCCGCAAGAATTTTTTCTTCCCTGAGCAATTGGATGATTTCAATCACATCGTCTTTGACCATACCCAAATGGTCAGCGATATAATCAATCCTGGCTTCTGCTTCTTCATCATTATTTTTTTGCCTGCTTTTGGACGAAAACAGTTTTTTGATGATCCTTGTAGCTTTTTCTTTTTGCTTTTCGGAAAAAAGAGAAGAGCTTTCGATTCTATTTATGGCTTCCTGTGCATTTTTGGTCTGAATGCTGTTCGCAAAAATCTTGGGCATATTTTGACCTCTTTTGAGGTAGCCTGCATCTTCCAAGGCGGCAATGGCCGTGGTCACACGAGTTTCCAAGTCCATAATGGAATCATCCCATCCCGCTTTCCGGGCAATTTCCAGGGCAGAATTGGACACATGCTTTCGATAACGGGTCAGTTCCTTGATAGCCTTCCAGACCTGTTGAATTTCTTTGAGGGTGAGTTTGGTCTGATTGAGAAGGATAAAATGCTTACTAAGATCTTCTTCATCAAACAAAACAAAACAGTCTGCCTCGATATTTTCGTCCCTACCGGCACGGCCTGCTTCCTGAACATAATTTTCCAGCGAATCGGATATCTCAAAATGCACCACGAGGCCAACATCTTTTTTATCCACTCCCATACCAAATGCAGAAGTGGCTACCATGATGTCCACCTCTCCGGCAATGAAGGCATTTTGGTTTTCGGTCTTTTCAGATTTGTCCATTTTTCCATGGTATGCCCTGGCTTGGAAACCATCTTTATTCAGTCTTTCTGCTAGGAGAAAAGCTTTTCGGGTTCGGGAAACATAGATGATACTGGGACATTGTTTGGCTTCCAACAAATCCCGAAGTGCCACATATTTTTCCTCTTCCTTATTCCTTTCTACCACCTCAAATTTCAAATTGGTACGTGAAACGGTAGAGCGGAAAATTTCTAGATGTAGGGAAAGTTTTTCCCTGAAATAGCTTCGGATATCTTCTATGACCTTTTGCTTGGCTGTAGCTGTAAAGCAGGAAATTGGAATGGGATCCTGTAATTTTTTTGTTTTTTCCAGTGCCTTGATAAAATCTGCGATATACAGGTAATCAATCCTAAAATCCTGACCCCAGGAAGAAAAACAATGTGCTTCATCTATGACAAAGCGATTGATTTTTCTGCCAAGCAAAAGTCGCTCAATGGATTTGGAGCGAAGGGATTCCGGGGAGATGTACAATAGGGAGGCAGAACCGTCCTCCACCCTTTCAAACGATTTGGTCCTTTCGATGGGGTCCAATAGGCCATTGATGGTAACTGCTTCGGTGATTCCCAAGGCTTCAAGGTTATCGACCTGATCTTTCATCAGCGACTGCAAGGGCGAAATGACCACCGTAAGTGCCATTTCATTTCTCCCCGCCATCAGTGCGGGCAATTGGAAAGTGATGGACTTCCCCCCTCCCGTAGGAAAGATGGCCAAAAGAGATTTCCTGTCCACGGCAGCCTGCACCGCCTTTTCCTGCAAAGGTTCACCACCATAAGATCTGAATTGGTCAAAACCAAAAATCTGCTGCAGACTTATTTTGATATCATGCTTTTCATTGCAAAACGTACAACCCTCCAAGCAAGGGCGGCCCCTAAGCAGGGTCATCAAGCGGTCGGTTTCAGGAAATTGCCGAAGAACCCAAGGAGGGGTAATGCTATAGCGGTCACCGCTGTGGATAAGTGAAAGCGCATAGGCCAAAGGCATGGGGTGCTTTTCAACCATCCTTTCAATATCGGCATGAGTGCAAAGCAATCCGTCAAACTTTTCACGGATATCCTTTGCAGGATTATCCACATTCCTACTGAAATCCAAAAACCCAAAGAAACCTTTAAAAGCATCTGTATTATGAAGGAGGGCATAAAAAATGTCCTGAACTCCCACATCCAAGGTTCTGAATGCACTCAGTTCATCGAAAAACAGATCTTTAGCTTTTAGGGCATCATTAAATGGATTGTTGAGGCTGTCCGATTGAAGTTTGTCGTCCTTGACAAGATTATGGTATGGTCGCTTTGGGAAAAGTAAGGGTGAAAGGTAAAGCGTGTCAATGAAATTGGGAAATTTAATTCCTATCCTTTCAAAATAAATGATGTCATGTCCAAAAATATTGTGGCCGCAAATAAATGAAGTATCTTTAATAAAATCCAGAAATCCATTGAGACTCTGCGAATGGAAGGTATTTAGATTGGCATTGATTGCCCCAAAATCCAATATCTTTCCACTATTGGGTTCAACTTCAATATCGATGAAACAGATGGGGTTTATCATTATTTATTTCTTGAACTATTATCAATAAATATCCAATATCTATCAATATCTGATAAAAACAATATTTAGCATTACCCTCAAAATAATAATATTTAATTTAGAAGCATACTCCACCAAACCCCTTGACCTATGAACCGATTACTACTTTATTTTGTATCCATCCTGTTGCTTTCCTGCACCAAAACCCAAACTGACATGAATTACAAACAAGATGCCTTTATTGAAATCTTTGACAAAACGATATTGGAAATTCTGGATCCGGATGCAAAACTGGAAATCTTATCCACAGGACATGCCTGGACCGAAGGGCCACTATGGTTGGAGGAGACACAAACATTGATTTTTACCGATATCCCCAATAATGCCATCTATCAGGTAAAGGATGGGGAAAGCAGTATTTATATCAAACCTTCGGGATATACAGGAGAAACAAAAAGAGGTGGGGAAGTCGGTGCCAATGGCCTGACTTTGGATCCTCAGGGAAGGTTGGTGATGTGCCAACATGGTGACCGAAGGATGGCAAGGATGGATGCCCCATTGGATAACCCTGCCTCAAAATTTGTCACCCTTGTGGATAACTTTCAGGGCAAAAGGCTCAACAGTCCCAATGATGTGGTTTATGATAAGGCCGGAAATATGTACTTCACTGACCCACCTTATGGTTTGGAATTCAATATGGATGACCCGGCTAAGGAGTTGGATTTTCAGGGAATCTTTTGTCTGAAAACGGATGGGGAATTAATGCTATTGGACAGCATTACCCGGCCAAATGGCCTGGCATTTAGCCCGGATGAAAAATACTTTTACATGGCCAATTCCGATCCTGACCAAGCTGTTTGGTTTAGATACGAAGTTGGGGAAAACGGACTTATCCACAACCGTAGCCTGTTTTTTGACGCTACTTCCTATGTGGGCAAAGAAGGCTATAAGGGTTTGCCTGACGGCATGAAAGTCCACAGTTCAGGAATCATCTTTGCCACCGGTCCAGGCGGAGTGTGGATATTTGATGCAGAAGGAAAACCTATGGCAAGAATCGCTACAGGAGAAGCCACATCAAACTGTGCTTTTTCCACTGATGAAAAGACCTTTTTTATGACTGCGGATAGTTATGTGTTGAAAATGGGGTTGAAGTAAGGGGTAGATTTGAGATGTGAGAAATGAGATGTAGGAAGCAAGATGCGAGAGGCGAGATGCGAGACCTTCAATTAAGGGAGATTTATATGGAAGTATAAAAGTTAAGGGAGGATTTGATAATAACCATGATTAGTTAAACAATTCGGATGATTGTGATTTCGGATTTTTGGATATTGGTTATTGGACTCTAATTTAGGGGAGTTGAGAATTCCAGGCTCAGCAGTATGAAGGCGTAACATTCGGACAACAAAGAAACCTCAACATCTGTGTTGATCAGTGAAATCCGTGGTTATTTTTTTGCCTTTAGGAGATTTTCTATATGTCCTCATTGCTTTATATGGTAAACGCCCTTACCAAATAACCTTAAATCGAAAAGATTCGTCCTATCCTTAACTATTCTATAAAAACATGCAGATGATTCGAACTTCCCTTCTATTGTTATTATCTTCTTTTCTTATGGTTTCCTGTGGCACACCTCGCTCATTCGTTACCAAGAAAATCTCCGAACCAAGCAAACCCCTGAAAAGCTATATTATCCTTTATTCTGTCCTTCATGAGGACCTGCAGGATATGAAAGAAGAAAATTATAATACTTACATCAAGGGAAAATTCAACAACCTACAGGAAAAGTTCTTCAGGGATAATTTAATGGATAAGTATATTGATCTTGCAGAATCAGGGACTGTTTGGGATTACAGAAATATCTTTGAAGATTTCAAAGGATATGAATTCAAAGAATTTGAGGAATTGTTGGAAAAAAATAGAATTGAATTTGTCCTCTTGATTACCGAAAAAAGATTCTTGCCAAGGGAACAATTGCCTGATATCTTAAACCATCAAGTATATCTTTTTGAAAGAGGTGTTGATTCTCCTATTTGGGTTTCTTACGGATACCCCGGAAGCATGCCCGGAAGATTGGCAAGAGGTGTCCATAATGATTTGAAAAAAGAAGACTTTTTGTAATCCGTTATCCGAAGCTTGAAGCTTCGTGTGATTGGGGATGGAGCCTATGGCTCTAAATTCTGAAAGTTGAATTCGGGATACTATAAACATTGTGAAGGGAATTAATTAAATTTGAAAAAAGAAATTAGTGATGGAAAATCTTCAAATCGAAAGAACAACTAATCAAATTATTCTGAAATTAAACAAAAAAGGATTCTCTGGGGAATTTTTAGATTCTTTGATTAGGCGATTAAAAACCGAAGAATTAGCTCAAAAATCTGCTCTTGATGACAAAATACTGAAAATAGCTGAAGAAATTAATCAAGATTGGTGGGATAAAAACGGTGAAGAGTTTTTGAAAAATATTGCCAAATGATTTCAAATGCTGCTGTAGTAGATACTAACATTATTTTATCAGCTTTAATCTCCAAATCTTCTTGAATTAGGGAAAAACTTTTTGATGAAACTATGAATTATTTTGCCCCAAACTTCATCATTATAGAATTATATAAGCACAAGGAAAAGTTATTTAAATATTCAAAACTTGATGAGCCCGAATTCTTTGAATATTTTTCCTCAATTGTAAACCGAATAAACTTTGTTTCGGTAGGTACGATCAAAGACGAAAGCAAAGAGAAAGCGTACCATCTCTGCAAAAATATTGATATTAAAGATACTGCTTTTGTGGCACTGTCTATTCAGCTTCAAATTCCTCTATGGACTGGAGATAAGAAGCTTAAACAGGGTCTCATGAAACTTGGTTTTATTAACTTTTGGGAGGAATAACTTCCCTCTATCCGAAGCTTGTGGCTTCGGATCATTGAGTATAGAGCCTCATAGTTTTTTCTTCTACTATACTCGGAATAAGCTTTGTCTTTCAGCTATTACCTCCCACTTCTATCCCTCTCTAAAGAAAAAAACCTTCGGGGTCAAAAAAAGACCCCAAAGGTTGTCCTGTACCGGGAAAACTGCCTACTGAAAACTGGCCCTCCTAATTCACACTTACATTCATCACATTGTCATCCGGTATCCTGTCAATAAGCTTGTTGTAAGGATCAATTCCTGCCTTCACAGGCACTCCTCCCTTCACTTTTATCTGTAGTTTGGTTTCTCCTGGAGTTATTTTGTGTTTATGGATATATAGCGGATTGGTCCTGTTCCGGCCATTTTCGTCTTTATCCTCTTTGGCAAAAATCCCTATGTCAAGGTAGTCGCCAACATAAATTGCTGGCGTTTCACGACCGAGACTGTCTGCATACAATTTTTGAGATGAAACCATCAAAGTCACCAAATATTCTTCATCCCCGGTTTTTTCAGCTGTGGCTTCTACAGCTTTATTTTCATAAAGGGTGATTTTATTCCAAGTATCTTCCAAGAAATAATGCAAGGAATCAGGAGTATTCTGGGTCAGATGCTTAAGTAAATCAGAACTGC
This sequence comes from Aquiflexum sp., assembly GCF_041751335.1. Taxonomy (GTDB): domain Bacteria; phylum Bacteroidota; class Bacteroidia; order Cytophagales; family Cyclobacteriaceae; genus Aquiflexum. The sequence continues at coordinate 2,376 of NZ_JBGSXS010000218.1, read as the reverse complement.
CTGCAAATGGCGGGGTTTCTTTCAGTCCAAACTCTCCTACGAATCCTTTCAAAGCCGAATCTATTGCCTCATCTCCAATATAATCCCTCAAAGCATAAAGCACCAAGGAACCTTTTTGGTACCATATATAACCCCTATCCGCATTGATGAAAGCATTTTCCTTTTTGCTTTCGCTGGACCTGCCCCTAAGGTATCCGTCCAATTCTTCTTTTAGAAAACGCTTCATATTGTCCTTGCCATAGGCCCTTTCGGTCAAAATCAGAGCGGAGTATTCTGCCAATGCCTCGGAAATCAAATTTGATCCCCTGGTATAATTTGGCGCAATCTGATGGGCCCACCACTGATGGGCAAGCTCGTGGGCTGTGACAAAATACACATAATCAAAACTATTAGGATCGCTGAAATCAGCAACCCAACCAAAACTTTCAGAGAAGGGAACGGTATTGGGAAATGACTGGGCAAAACCTGCATAACGGGGAAATTCCAAAATTCGCATTTGTCGGAACTGAAAAGGACTATATTTTTCTGAGAAATATACCAGCCCATCTTTGTATGCCGCCAAACCCCTGTCGAGGTTAAAGGTATGCCTTGGATGATGATAAATTTCGATAGCTACTTTTTGTCCATCTGGTAACGCTACTTCATCCAACAGCACTTCATAATCTGCTGATACTATAGAAAAGAAATACTGTATAGGCGTGTCCTGTAAGTAATGGAAATACCTTCTATCGTTTTCTGTCCATTCCTTTTGAAGGTATCCAGGCACTACTGCAATCTGATTAGCAGAGGTACTTACGATAGCCTCAAAATTTACAAAATCCGCATCTTGGGAGAACAGCAGATTTCTCAAGCCAAAAGGGTCATCATGTTTTGGAAGATCAGTGTCCTTGGGATCTAAATCATGTTTTTTTCTGATTTCATCGGAACTCAACTCAAGGGATTCATTATAACCGAAACTTGGCAGGAAAGCACTTGTAAAAGTTCCATTGTGCACAAGATCCCTTCCATAACCTGAATTAGGAAAACCTTTATTAATCAAATTTGCCAAAACCTGAATCTGCAAAGTATCTCCGGGCTGCATGGTCTGTGGTAAAGGAAGGATTTTGTACCAATGCTTTTGTTCATATTGATTGAAAATATCAAATTTTCGCCTTTCATAACTCAATGGAAATCTATACTCCAATGGCTTTCCATCATAAATTATCTCGAAATTAGATAACGAATTAGAATGCATGTGCAGTGAATCAATGGGACTGTCAGTTTTGTTAACAATCGTCAGATCCAATTTGAAATCTGCTTTTCTTTCCTCAGGATAAATATCTGCTGTCAGAAAAACAGAAACTACTTTTGGTTGCGGGATAAACTGATATTGTTTCAGTTGTTTTTCATAATCGGCGGCCCTTTTTTCACCCTCCCTGATGGTCAGGTATCCATTGTCATACACTACTGATTTATAAATAAAAGCACCTGAACCCAATGCAATAAATAGAAAAACCAAAGACAGTCTGACAACAGGAGAACTAAGCCGTTGCTTTGCAGTTTTCCACCGGCTTGAAAAACTTGACTCAGAACCTCGGGTAAAGAAAATAGTGAAAAACAGTACCAAAAACAATCCAAATGCAGTCCAATAAAGGTTAAACCAGAATAAAGATTTAGCGAAATGGCCCAATCCGTTCATGTCTGACCAAATATAACTTGGCTTGTAGGAATACTTGAACAAAGTAAAATTGACCTTCGCTAAATCCAATACCAGACCAATCACCACCCAAACTGCAATGCTTGCGGCATGGCCTGCAAACTTATTGTTGAAAATCAGGTGTACTGTAAAAACCAACATTACCATCTGCAAGTAGTCAGGATAGGTAATCAACAAGCTATCTATCAAATAAATATCAAAGTCAAACAAAAAATACCCCTTTAATATCTGAACAACAATTCCTACTGGAATGGGGATAATTGCTAGGATAAAGGTAACAACTGCCATTGCCAAAAACTTGGATGTCAACATAACGCTATCTTTGACCGGAAAAGTATCACTGATAGTTGCATATCCTGATGATTGGCTTCTGTGGATGGATTCTCCTGTAAAGAAAACGATGATGATAAATACAAAAAGGTTGTAATCAAAACCTTTGAATTCCATCAAAAAACTGGTGACTGGAAAATTAGATACACTGTAAAGCGTATTACCGATCCAAAAATCCAATGCCAGAAAGATTGATCCTCCAAGAAAGATTGATCTGAAATAAATATCTTTAAGGATATTATTAACTTCTATTTTACTCAAAGCCACTAAGCTTAACCACTGATATTTTCTGGAGAAATCCGGGAAAACCTTGACTTGGGAAGGTGCTTGATAGACCTCTTCTTTTTCAG
>NZ_JBGSXS010000217.1:0-39570 GCF_041751335.1 Aquiflexum sp. | reverse complement strand
TAGGTTTCTATGCCATGCCCTACATTTTGAAAGGTCTTGATGTCTTTCAGCGGTTTGATGTGTTTTTTGGCATTTTCAATGGATTTTTGATATGGGAATAATAAGTCTTTGTCACCGAGAAGGAGGTAAGTGTCCGCTTTTACTTTTGCTAGCTCTTGGTTCATGTAGTAAGGTTTCTGGGTATTATCTATATAGCGACTGATGGCAAATACCTCATAATCCACCAACATTCGCTCAGCATAAGGAGAGAGTTGGTGGTTAGGCTTTGCAAAAATGGCCTTGTCCAAAAATTTCAGGACATTTTTTGGGGTTGGGCTGAGGATGGGTAAAATGTTGTAATAAAGGTTTGTCAAGCCAAGCGAAAAAAATTGTAGACAGCCCGGGTTAAGAAGAAACGCTGCCTTTATCCGTTCTGGATTTGTGATTCCAAGTTTCATACAGATCAATCCCCCAAAAGAAGCACCTGCAACAAACGCCTTTTCAATGTTTAGCTTGTCAAAAACTTCATTGGCCCATACTCCATAATTTATTGACTTGATATCCGGTGTGGACCCATCGCTCAGATTTGGCAAACCATTGGTTTCCAACAAAAAGACCCTAAATTTTCGGTTCAGATTATCAAGACCCCTATCAAAATCCCAAATCAGAGATGTTGTCCTTGCACCGGGGAATATCACCAAGGTTTCCAATTGGTTTTCATTTGTGTTTAAACCCCAGATCTGAGTTTTCCCTATTGAAGTTTCGACCTCGATGCGCTCATACTTTCTTTGATTGGCTTGTTCGAGTTGTTTTACCCATTGTTCAAAATACGCTCTATCCTTGATTTCGTCTTTGAAATAGGATGTAGCCTTTATTTTCATGGTGGATTTTTGATATAAGCAAATCTTCCTGAAGTAGTCGAAAAAACAAAAACGGGAAAAACTCTTTCGAATTTTTCCCGCTCCATGACTTGAAAACCATAGTCCTCAAAACATGCCAAGCTACAGTTATTGTGACTTTTTCCTCAGTTGCCCGAGTGCTTAACTTTAGATTTCAAACTCTAGCAATCTCCACCTTTCGATTTTGAGGCTTGATTAAAGTATTTCTGCGGTAAACCGTCTCAGACTTTCAACTTTGAAGTATCAGCCCCTTTACACTTTCATCACGAGTTTTGGATCATTGTCTGAAATTTTACTTTCAGCCTTTTATCTCTCACTTGATATAATCAAAGCTACTGTTTATTAGTATCCTTAGCAATTTTTTTACCCTTTATTTTCCCACAATTTTCCCACAGATTATCCACTGAATTTTCAAGGTTATCCACAAAAAAATGCTTTTTGGATATATTAATGAGATGGGTTTAAGTCATGCTGACGAAGGAAGCATCTCTCGAATTTCTCAATTAGGGAATGAATACCAGATTCTAGTTTTCCATTAAAACCCACCACATTTCCTAGCTGCCATCGCCAAAGGTTATGGAAAGGCGGTTTTGAATGATTTTGTAATGGGTCAAGTCTATCAATGCACCATATAATCTCGATTCATAATCACTGACAGATCGATGGACAGAACCCATTATGCTCATTTTCCATGCAGGAATTCAGAAATGCAAATGAGACCAAGATTAATAAGATGCATTTCTTTTTCATATTCAATCACCTGTACGAAAAGTTTTTCCTAGATGTCTTGGGTTCGGGCAAAATAACTTATTATCACATTTCAAATTAAGTATTATGGACCGCATCAAAGAATTGACAGAAAAGCTGAATCTCCAACCACACCCTGAAGGCGGGTTTTATTCTGAGACATACCGATCTTCCTTAGGGATTGAAACAGATAATGGCCAAAGGTCTTTGGCCACATCCATTTATTTTCTGTTGACTTCCTCAGACGTTTCCAAGTTTCACAGCATCGCAGGTGAAGAGATATGGTTTCACCATGAGGGAAGCCCGTTGGCTGTCCACCTCTTGTCTGACAATGGATATGAAAAATTATTGGTTGGACTTGTTGACCAAAAAGGCCGACAGCCCCAGCAATTGGTGCCCGAAGGGGCGATTTTTGGTTCAACCGTGGAAGATGAGAATTCTTATGCTTTGGTTTCCTGTGTAGTTGCCCCCGGTTTTGATTTCAAGGACTTTAAGATGTATAGTGCGGAGGAACTATTGGGGAAATGGCCGGAACATGGTGAGATTATTAAAAAATTAACATAATTGGCGAATGAGTCATACAAGTGAAGACAATTGATTTGGTTGAATCTACTGTTTTCTGAAACTATCTGTCGGGCCTGATTCATTCTTATTTTTTTATTGCACGCAGATGACGCTGATTTAATGGATTTCCGCTGATATCGGTAGCTGTGAAATTCAAATGTTTTTATCAAGATTGCTTAGGTATTGGCTTGCCTCGTACGGCATATCCGTGTTGATATAATCTATGTCGAGGTCATAAAATGCTTTCCAAGCTGATTTGGAATCAGGGGTAGCCCAAAATCTTACCGGTTTCCCAAAGCTATGTACTTGTTGGATAAAAGAAATCAGCTTCTCTTTTTCCTGCTCGACTATACTGCCTTTTCCGTTCCAAACAGAAAACTTCCGGAAATTCAAACTGACCATCCCGATCTTTTCCCAAGGAAGCTGATCATTCAAGGTCCTACTTTGATAATCAAAAAGTATCCAAGAGGGGTAATCAGAGTAATCTTCCACTTTCGGCCTGTTTCCGGATACGATGATCTTTAATCCGTTTTGATTGGCGGGTGAATATAACATCGGTTCAAATTCCTTCAACTGTTTGACCAATACTTCCAAGGTGGAATAGGATTCGGTTTTGAGGTCAATCAATAAGTGAAAACCAAAATCATCCACAAGCCCGAGTTCTTTTGCCTTTTGGATAGGAGAAAGATATAGGCTTTTTAGGGTCCTTTCTTTTTTAATAGTCGCCCCTTCATGGGCGACCATCAGTTCTCCCTCCTTTAAAATCACATCTGCTTCAATAGAAGCACAATCTGCTATAAATGCTTCCCAAAAAGGCACCTTATTAAGGTAGTCGTTGTGGGAATGGAGTTTAAAGGATTTGTATTCCTGAGCTATTGAAAAATGGAAATTCAAAAAATAGCAAATGATAAGAAGACAGATTTTTTTCATATCCAAAAATGGAAAAATACTTTTGAAAGTTAATTATGAGTAATTTTAACTACTTATTCTACAATTGGATTTAACGGACTATTGATCTCTTTACCTATCTCTGCCCCAGGGCACCAAGTATTCCAATCGTTGATCTGATTGTCGTTTTCGGGGTTTTTTAGTTTGGATTTGGCATCCATATAGATAATCGTCATCACTTTCCTGACCTGATCAGTGTGATTGGCTCCGGCCCTATGAAAAACCCAACCGGAGTGAAAGCTGACCTCTCCCAAATCAAAAGGCTCAATGACATGCTCAAAATTATTGATCCGGAGATTTTTTTTGATCTGAACCTCTGATTCGTCCCCAATAGCCAATTCTCTTCCAAATACAATTTGATGGCTTTTTGCCGAAAATTCCAAGGCTCCCATTTCCAATGGAGTCTCCTGCAAAGGAATCCAAGCGGTGATAGTCCTATCCGTATCAATCGGCCAATAAAATTGATCTGCATGCCAAGGCGTGATTCCTCCTCCGGCCTCTTTGAACAATGCCTGATCGTGGTAAATCCTGACTTTCTCACAACCCATCAGGTCTGCGGCAATTTGCCCTAACCTTTTGCTCAACACCAACTTGGCGACTTCTTCATTTTCTGTCCAAAGATTGAAAATCTGTAAAAAGGCCTTGCCGTAAGTGTCCCTTTCCTCTACAGGTGCTTTTTGGGTATTCAATTTGTCCACTTCCTTGCTGATCACCTCATTGAAATGGGCGATCACCTCGGGGCTCAGCACATTTTTGAGTTTGATAAAGCGGTTTTCAAGGTAAAAAGATTTGGCTTCGTCTGAGACAGAATAGGTTTGGTTGAGAAGTTGCAAGTTAGGGTTCATTGGGTTATTGTTATTTATTTGGTTGATTCCATTTCTACAATGATGGCAAGTTAATGCAATTCGGTTTTACTTGCAAAATATCGAATGAGCTCATAAATCTCAAAATTCTGTCTTAGCCAATGCCAATTGAGAATTTTCCTTAAATTGTCTACCTGAAATGAATTTCTGCCCATTGTAACCTTATCAAACCATCCCAAATGCTGATACTTTTGACCATCCTCTTGGCCTTGGCACTGATATTAGTGGCCATTGTCAAATTTGATATCCATCCTTTTTTAGCGCTTTTTGTTGGAGCCATTCTGTATGGCCTGATGTCGGGGATGTCTACTGACCTTATCCTTAAATCCATTTCTGACGGTTTTGGGGGTGTTTTAGGTAATATTGGTTTACTGATTTTGTTTGGCGTGATCATGGGTACCTTTCTTGAAAAAACAGGCGGGGCTTTGGTAATAGCTGAAAAAATCCTTTCCTGGATTGGTCAGAAATCGGTCACCAAAGCCATGCTCATCTGCGGCTATATTTTGTCTATTCCTGTTTTCGGAGACAGCACCTTTATCATGCTGAATCCTATCAGCAAATCCCTTTCGCTCAAGAGCAAAGTTCCTTATGCTGCCACGACTATTGCGATTGCATTAGGGGCAACGGCAAGCCATTCTTTGGTTCCACCAACTCCCGGTCCAATAGCCACAGCGGGTATATTGGACGCTGATTTGGGGATGATCATCTTTTGGGGGATTATCGTCAGCTTGGTTGCGCTGATTCCTGCATACTTTTTTATTAGAAATTTTGTATCAAAGATTCCTTTGGAGCCTGTTTTGGCGGAAATTGATTTGACAACTGTTGCAACAAAACCACCAACTGCTACTAAATCCTTCCTTCCAGTCATCGTTCCATTGGTTTTGATCATTTTGGCATCCATTGCCAAGTATCCCTCAAAGCCATTTGGGGATGGTGAATGGGTTTCCATCATTGAATTTGTGGGCAGTCCTGTCATGGCCTTGTTATTGGGGGTGATTTTATCCTTTACACTTCCTACCAAATTTGACCGCAAACTATTATCAGCCAGTGGGTGGATGGGAGAAGCTATTCAGATTGCAGCACCCGTCATTTTGATTACGGGTGCAGGTGGTGTTTTTGGTAAAATGCTTCAAAATTCAGGAATAGGCGATTTGGTAAGTGAATATATGAGTGGGGCAAGTTGGGGGATATTTCTACCATTTTTGATTGCTTTTTCATTAAAAACAGCCCAAGGTTCATCCACCGTGGCCATGATTACGACTGCTTCCATAATCGCACCTTTATTGGGAAGTTTGGGATTGGATTCAGAAACCATGAAGGTTTTTGCTGTGCTTTCGATCGGGGCAGGGGCCATGGCGATTTCCCATGCCAATGACAGTTTTTTCTGGGCAGTTACCCAGCTTTCAGGCATGTCCATTAGACAAGGGAACAAGACTCATAGTTTGGGTACTTTGATTTTGTCCCTTACTGCAATCTCTGTAATTTTCATCATTTCTTTGTTTTATTAGAAATAATCAACGTGCTGTCCAGCCTCCGTCTACAGTAATCAGGGAACCGACCATATAGCTTCCGGCCTCACTTGCCAGCAACAGGGCGGCTCCTTGAATTTCCTTTAGATGCCCCCACCTTTCCAGTGCTGTTGCGCCAACGATAAACTTCTTGCCTTCTTCTGTATTTGCAATAGGAACATTCATGGCAGTGAGAAATGGTCCAGGACAAATGGCATTGACCAGGATTCCGAATGGTGCCAACTCCAATCCCAAAGCCCGTGTCATTTGGACCACGGCACCTTTGCTGGAAGTGTATGGGGTCCTGTTTGCCAGACCAACTACTCCCAGCGTACTGGCCATATTGATGATATTTCCCTTTTGGGCATTTTTCATATGTGGGGTGACAGCCCTGTTACAAAGCCAAGTTCCGGTGACATTGGTATCCATGACTTTGGAAAAATCATCTAAGGTCAGTTCGTCAATGGGGCCTCGGATATTGATTCCGGCAGAATTGATCAAAATATCAATCTTACCAAAGGCATCCATGGCAGCTTTTGCCATGGCTTCTGTCTCCTTTTGATCCGAAACATCTGCCGAAAAAGCTAAGCATTTAATGCCATAAGTTTTGGATAATTCCTTTGCAGCAGCTTCCCCTTCAGCTAGGTTTCGACTTACCAACATGATGTCTGCCCCTGCTGAGGCCAATCCTGCGGCCATTGCCAACCCCAAACCTTTTGAACCACCTGTGATGATGGCCGATTTTCCACTAAGATCAAAAAGCTTAATTCCCGGTAGTTTACTGTATTCTTCTAAGTTTTCCATAATATTATTTTTCAATACTTAAATTATCAATCAAACATTCCACATTGGGATGCATCCACAGAAAAGAGGCAGGACATTGGGTTGTGATTTTTTTTGACAAAATCTGATCAATGGCAGTCTGTTTTCCTTTTCCGGTAACCAGAAAGATTATTTTTTTGCTCAACATAATGTCCTTCATGCCAACGCAAAGCCCAAAAGCAGGTTCACTTCCCTGTGACAAAGATGGATCATGCTGAATAGTGGATGCAGCTAATTTGGCCTTGTGAAATTCCGGTTCTAAGTATCCATCCGGTTCATTGAAAGCAATATGTCCGTTTTTTCCCAATCCCAATATACAGATATCGAATGGTCCACTTTGGGAAATAAAGTTTTGCATCCGGGTGATCTCCTGATCCACAATTTGGGGTGCAGTATCAAAACCTGTATAGTGAGATTCCTGAATTTCCAAAGGACCCAATAGATGCATTTGAAGGTAGCTTTCGCAGGAATCCGGATGAGAAAGAGGGATGATTCCCCATTCATCCATTTTTATCACACTCATTTTATCGAACAATTCTTTATTCTCTGCCATACCGGCATACATCCCTGTCGGTGAATTTCCTGTGGCAGCACAAAAAAGCAGATCAGGTTTGGAAGTGACTTCATCCATTACTATTTGAGCAGCATTTTGGCTCATTGATGAGTAATCTTTACAGTAGGTTATTTTCATCTTTGGGAATAGGTTTTAGTTTTTTTTTATTAAGATAATTTCCCTCAAATCCAATATGGCCCCATCCTCTTCAAAGGCTTCATTGGATTTAAAGATTACCTTTTCGTAGCCCTTTTTCAACTTGATCGTCCCTATGGACTTTTTTTGAAAAGTCTCCCATGATCCTGATTTCTCCACTATTCCTAATAACTTTTCTTTTCCAGCTGTCAAAACGAATTCTTTTCCGGCCTCCTCATCAGAAACTGACCAATCCAGCCAGACTTCATAAGTACCATCCATTGGCACGTCCACTTCCCACAGTACGCTATCATTGGAGGTAAACCAGCCAAAAGATTTCCACTCAGGCATGTATTTAATGGCAGGGCCTTTCCCTCTGCCATTTTCAGCGGTCAGTTGGAGTTGACCATCTTTGGATGGCCTGACCAGTTGGGGAATATTCATGGTGTCAGCAATGGAAGATCTTGTTTCATAGACATATTTGGCGATGGTACCAATAGGAGCCATCCAGATTCCATTGTTTGGATCATTGGCATATTCAGACAGCTTTTTCAACATGCTCAGACGGGTAGTTTGATCTCCTGAATGATCCATATCATGTCCCGCCAGTACCAGCCATTGGCCGTTTTTGGAAGCGGATTCAATCAAAGGCAATATTTCCTCAAATTCCAATTGGTCCATTTCCATGCCTGTCAATTGTGCCAGGTCAGCATAAATCGGGTCGGAAGGGGCTTCATCCATCCAACCTCTTCCTGCCAGAAACATCTCAGAAATCAGGGGTACCAAGCTTTGGGTATGGATTCCTTTTCCGACAAATTTTTGTCCACAGGGATACGCATACACTTGTGGAACTACACCCAGGAGTTTTTCGATTTCATTACTTGCCTGAACCAACTCCGCCCTCATTTTATCCATGGTATAATTTTCCAATGCCCGCTCTCTTGACCAAGCAAAATTTCCGCTGCAAGGATGCAGAATGGAATGATTTCCAATTTCATGGCCGTTAGCAACAGCCTTTTTCCAGTTGCTAAGGTCTTTTTCCACACTGGCAGGATGCACAAAGAAAGTGGCTTTGATATCGTATTCATCTAAAAGCGGAATTCCTAACCTTGTATTACTTGCGCGGGCATCATCAAAACTTAAACTAAGCGCCATCTTTTTCCCTTCCGGCCATGGGAAGTTTTGGCCTTGTGCCAAAGGCTGATTTACAAAAGTCAAAAGCACAAGGAATTGAATGAGGATATGGTTAGATTTCAATACAGTCATGGTGGGTTTTAAGATTGAGTTTATTTGGTTTTAAGGATGAAGGCCAATAAATCAGCCATTTTCTGTGGATTAATGTTGTTTTCAAGGCCTGAAGGCATGCCGGACATTTCCATCACTGTCAAGGACCTGATATCCTGTCTCGCTATACTTCTTTCTTGGCCTCCGGCAAACCTTAAAAGGATTGCTGTCGGAGTTTCTGAAGCAATCAACCCTTGCAAACTTTCACCATTTTGCATTTCTAAAGCCCAAAGGTCATAGCCATCTGCAATGGAAAGATTGGGGAGAAGGATATCACTGAGGATATTTTCAGGCCTCCTGTTTTTCATGGTAGCAAGGTCAGGACCAAATGCCTTACCCAAATCCTGACCCATCTTGTGGCAAATGGCACAATTCTCATGATATACAGTTTGACCTTTTAATTGTGTGCCATTTAAGGTCAGACTAGCTTGGTACTGTTGCAGGATTTCCTCGATGCTTTTTTCTTCTTTGTTGATCAGTAATCTGGCACGGGTACGGAGTGGAATATCGGAATTGTTCATCAGCCTGACACTCCTTGGCCACCCAAGATTATTTGGTTGGATGATTCCATTTTCCATGGCATCCAACAAAATACTGACCCTGTCATTGTTGACCATTAAAGTGTTCAACCCTTCTTCCCGGATTGCAGGTGTAAATGTTGGCCATAATTCTACCACCATTTCTGCTGCTGAGATATCTGGAATGCGGCTTATTGCCTTAAGGGCTGCCAACTGCACGTCATTTGGTTCAATGGGCCTTAGCAGACTTTTGAAAAGTATTTTATTTTCTTCTGAATTGAACAGGGAAAGAAAATTGATGCCGATAACTCGTTCTTGTTCAGACAGGACTTTATTCGCTGCGATGATTTTGGCTTTTTCTTTTAAGATTTTTGACTGTGAAGACTCGGTTACACCTAAAACTTTCAGAAGTTCCAAAGAGGCCTGTCTGACCTGAATGGAAGGATTTTCAAAACAGGCAGTCAAAAGCATATTTTCAGCAGGTCGGAAGGTGGGTCCCTGAATTTTTTTATTTTGGAGTCCTTGGGCCAGGCCATTCAAAAGAGGTGCTTGCCAGTGACTTTCATATCCTGAGTTGGTATTAGTGCCTTTATTGATTAAATCCATGATAGCATCTTTATCCAAACTGGAGGCTGTCATGGCACTTAATCGCCGTACCAATGTGCCATAGGCAGGGTTATCTTGCTGATAATTTACCAAGGTAGCTTGCATCAATGTTTTGTTTTCCTCAAATGGGGCGGACAAAGCAGCTACTTGCATCCATTCATCCTCAATATTTCCAAACAGTAATTTTCCCCTAGCCAAGGAAGCGGCTTCACTTTTTAAAAATCCTAGCGTACATAGCAGCTGAAAGCGTACTTTGCGATCATTGTCGGAAATCAGTTGAAGCAAAGCAGTTTCCAGTTCCGGGTATTTGTGTAAATGAAGTTCTGCAATCTGAATAGCGTTTTTCCGTACTCCCGCCTCTTTATGTAACAGCGCATTGATGATCAGTTCTGGAGTTGTTTTACCAAGACCTTCTAAGGTCCACAAAGCATGAACCCTACCTTCAGGCTTTTGATTATTCTTTGCCATTTCAAATAACTCATCAGGAATCTCTGAAATTTTACTATCCACCAAAAGTCTCTGGGCATTTCTTCTCCACCAAATATTGGGGTCGGCCAATTTTTCAATCAATTCTGCATTTGTAAAATCACCCAACTTCAATTTGTTGGACCAGTCCAAGGGCTTGGTCCCTTTCGGGGTAATTCTGTAAATTCTCCCTTTGTTTGTCCCATTATACAATGCCCCGGAATTCACGACATCCTCGGCCATCCACTCAGGGTGTTCAATATACTGCCTGTAATAATCAAGAAGGTAAAGCGCGCCATCAGGACCGATATACATATTGACCGGTCTGAACCAGGAATCGGTGGAAGCAAGGAATTCCTTGTTAGGGTGTTGGCGGCTAGCTTTAAACAGTGTCCCATTGTCAGAAAGCAAATCTATGTGCAGGATATTACTGACAGGTTCGGCAATAAAAACTGCCATGTCATATTCTGAAGAAAAAGCCCCACCAAGATAGGTTGTGATACCACAGGCCGAAGTCATTACTCCCAAATCAGTCAAGAGTTGGTGCTCAGGATTTTTGGTGATGGGAAATACCTCTGCGGCATTGCCATGGTCAGAAATGGATTCAGTGCTTTGCGAAACCAGCAGATAGGGATTTCGATTGAGGTACCTAGCAGAAATGACATCCTGTATGATATGGTTATTGTTGTTGATCACAAACCGATGGCCCCATTTGTCAAAAGTATGTCCAAACTGGGTGCGGCTAGCTAAAACTTCCAATTCGAAACTGTCTGGACGGAATCTAACGCTTCTGCCACCTGCATTTTGAGGTAAACGATCCCCATCTGGATAGGAAGGGAAATGGATTTCAGAACCCCTATCTCCTAATAAATCCTGAAAAGTATTGGTTGATACCGCAGGTTCATGACCGAGATAGATCCAATTGTCCAAACCCAATCTTGGACTGTTGACATTGTGTTGTGGGTTGGATACAGCAAATCCCGTTAAGACAATGTCCTTGATATCCGCTTTGCCATCTCCATCACTATCTTCCAGGTAATAAACATGTGGAGGGTCTGTGACCAAGAGTCCTTTTTTCCATCGGAGTATGCCTGTAGGCAAAACCAGATTTTCAGCGAAGACCGTACTTTGATCCATTCTGCCATCTCCGTTAGTATCGGACAAGAGTTTGATTTTTCCGCTTCCACTTAGGTCTAGGGGATACCCATGCATTTCCACGACATACATTCTGCCAAATTCATCAATTTCCATATCCACAGGATCTGAAATCAATGGCTCTCCAGCAATCAGTTCAATCTGGAATCCATCTTCCAACTCAAAGGTCTGAAGTGCATTCTCCAATGATCTTTCCATGGGATCATTGCTTGGTCTTTGGCAGGAAAGGCATGCAAACAAGAGAAATAAAAGGGCATGATTAGCTTTTGGCATTACTTTGGGTCAGGGTGATTAGGGATAAATGAATCAATGGAATTTCAGGAAAATATTTATTGGGATATACCTTGGCTAAGCGATAATTCTAAATGTAATGATTTGCAGTATTTTATACAATAGGTTTTATTGGAGTGTATTCTTATATCGGAGGATTAGATTTCTCTCTTCGTACCAATGACATAAACCGGAGCCGCTGTCACCCTGATCCCGATAGCTCGGGAGAAGTCCCATGAGGATCCGCAAATGATTAAATTAAACATAAATAGGACCGCTGGAGATTCTTCGTACCTACCAATGACATAAATCGGAGCAGCCGTCACCCTGATCCCGTTGGCTATCGGGAGAAGGGTCTCTCGAGGATCAGGAAATGTATTATAAACATAAATAGGACCTCTGGAGATTCTTCTTACCTCAGATTGACGGCTGCCTAGGGGGTAACTTGATGTCATTCCTTTTCTGAACATTTTAAAAATGTTGGGGACCCAGGATGACGACTGCCTACCGGGTAACCTGATATAATTACCTATTCTGAACATTTACGAAATGTTCAGGATTCGAAATGACAAAATTGGAGGCCATTGCCACTATTGAACCAAAAAAATCACAGCCCATCAAAAAAGTGATACATATAAGATTGATGCTTATTACATTTTAAAATGAAATTAAAATCCAACCCAAAATACAAACCAATGAGGACTTTAATGCTTTTCATGATAACCGTCATTACCTTAGGCATTGGCCCGCTAAATGCTCAATCTGACCTAATAAGGCTTGAGCCTGTCAGCTTCTCCCAAGTAACCATTACAGACAGTTTTTGGAAGCCTAAACTGGAAAAAGTGGCCAATACCACTTTACAGGTTTGCATCCAACAAACAGAGGTGGAAACCGGTCGGATCCGTAATTTCGAAAAAGCAGCGAGACGGTCAAATGAAAAGCATGAGGGGATTTATTACGATGACAGTGATGTCTACAAAGCTTTGGAAGCTATTGCCTACTCTTTGAAAAACCATGCGGATGCTGATTTGGAGGCAAAAGCTGATGAGTGGATTGATAAAATTGCCGCTGCCCAAGAGGAAGATGGCTATATCAATACTTTCTATACCCTGACCGGATTGGCAAACAGGTGGAAAGACATGGACAAACACGAGGCCTATTGTGCAGGACATTTGATAGAAGCAGGCGTGGCTTATTATCAGACCACAGGAAAGAGAAAATTATTGGATGTGGGGATCAAAATGGCTGACCATATCGATCAGCAGTTCAGACAAAGCAATACCCCTTGGGTTGTCGGTCATCAGGAAATCGAATTGGCTTTGGTCAAATTGTACAAAGTCACCAATGAGGAAAAGTATCTGGAATTGTCCGATTGGTTTTTGGACCAAAGGGGTAGGGGACATGGTATAGAGGCGATTTGGACCAATCCACACTGGGGACCAAAATATGCCCAAGATGATGTTCCTGTTAAAGATCAGAAAGAAATTACAGGTCATGCGGTCAGGGCCATGTATATGTATACAGGTGCCGCCGATGTAGGCGCTGCCAAGAAAGATGATGGTTATATGAATGCCATGAAGACAGTTTGGGAGGATGTGGTTCATAGAAACATGTACATCACCGGGGGAATCGGTTCTTCAGGTAGCAATGAGGGATTTTCATTGGATTATGACCTTCCCAACGAGCGGGCCTACAGTGAGACCTGTGCTTCGGTGGGGATGGTTTTCTGGAACCAAAGAATGAATTCCCTGGAAGGAGATTCCAAATATGTGGATGTTTTGGAGCGAAGTCTCTACAATGCGGCCCTTGATGGATTGAGCCTGAAAGGGGACAGCTTTTTTTATGGAAATCCTTTGGCTTCGAATGGGCAACATTCTCGCAGAGCTTGGTTTGGAACAGCTTGCTGTCCTTCAAATATTTCCCGTTTGGTGGCTTCAGTCGGTGATTATATTTACGCAACCTCCGAAAATACCATTTTGGTCAATCTCTTTATTGGGAGTACAACTACTTTCCAAATGGGTAAAGTGGAGGTTCCTTTTGAAATGAGTACCAATTATCCCTTGGATGGTGAGATTACAATTGCCATGAATCCTCAAAAAAAGACAAAGTATGCATTGAAAATGAGGTTGCCGGGTTGGGCCAAGGAGGAAGCTGTGCCAGGTGGATTGTACCAATTTGAAGAAAAAAGCAAGCAGACTTATGCAGTAATGTTGAACGGTAGACCGGTGCCACACAATCTGGAAAATGGATACATTACCATTGACAGGAAGTGGGGAAAAGGAGATGTCATTACCTATAAACTTCCCATGGAAGTCAGGAAAATCAGGTCAAGAAATGAAGTAGAGGCCAATCGGGACAGGATTGCACTACAAAGAGGTCCTATGGTCTATTGCGTGGAAGGTGCGGACAACGAGGGGAAAGCCTGGAATATCGTTGTCCCGGAAAATAGCAGTTTTGAGGCAGTTGAATATCGGGTGCTTGAGGAAAAAGTGATGGCCATTCAGGGTGAGGTCAATGTGGTAACAGTGAGTGAAGATGATAACAGTGTGCTCACCCAAAAACAACAAATCACTGCTATCCCTTACTACACCTGGGCCAATCGTGGGGCCAATGAAATGCAGGTTTGGTTGCCGACCAAGGTGAAGGAGTTGAAGGTGAATTATTGAGGAAGTGGGAAATTAGGGGAGTTTGAAGTTTGGAAGCAGGGAAGTGTTGGAAATTGTGGGATGACAGATGTGGGGTAGGTATTGGAGGAAGGTAGTGAACTCATATCAACCTGGAAGAGTATAAAAAGCACTATCCTTATCACCTCGACGGCAGGTCTTTTCCGCCGTGGCGGAAGAGGTCTTTTTACCCAAGTCGGGAAACAGATTTCTCTCTTCGTTCAAAATGACAAGGCGAGGCATAAGACACGATTGAACCAAAACCCTTATTCAATTATAGATTATGCAAAGCATTCCAAATTTTCCCTAACTTACCTCTCAAAACCCAAACCATGAACAAAAGAACCTTTTTCAAAAACACCTATGTCCTGATTGGGGCAGCAATGGTTTCACCTTGGATTTACTGTTCACCCAAAAAACCTGAAATGATGGTAGCAGATCACTTACTGAACTGGGCGGAGAATTTTCAATTCAATACCTACAATGTCCACTATCCCAAAACAATTACTGAAGTACAGGACCTTGTTAGAAAAAGCAAGTCCCTTCGCGTATTGGGTTCAAGGCATTCTTTTAATAGGATTGCGGATTCTAAAGAGATGTTGCTTTCTTTTGACCATTTGAACAAAGTCATTTTACTGGATAGGGAAAAAATGAAAGTGACCGTGGAAGGCGGAATCAAATACGGAGAACTTTGTACTTATCTGCATGACAATGGTTTTGCGTTGCATAATCTGGCTTCTTTGCCACATATTTCTGTTGCAGGGACGATTGCTACGGCTACTCATGGGTCAGGGTTGGAAAATGGTAACCTGTCCACAGGAGTTGCTGCCATAGAATTTGTTAATGCAAGTGGAGACTTGGTCAGTTTGGGAAAAGATGATGAGGAATTCTTTGGTGCGGTAGTTGGTTTGGGTGCATTGGGTCCGGTGACCAAAGTGACATTGGATTTGCAACCTGCTTTTGAGGTGGCACAGGTGGTTTATTTGGATATGCCCATAGAATCCCTCAAAGACAATTTCCGAGAAATAATGGGTTCGGGATATAGTGTGAGTTTGTTTTTGGATTGGGCAAGTGATAAGGTCAATGAAGTTTGGGTGAAAAAAAGAGTAAAACCAGGTGAAGTACCTGAATTTCCTGAAGAATTTTTTGGGGCCAAAAAAGCAAGTGTCAATATGCATCCTGTCCCTTCAATGGATGCAGAGAGTTGTTCGGAGCAGTTGGGAATAGCAGGACCATGGTATGACAGGCTTCCCCATTTCAAAATGGAGTTTCAACCCAGTGCAGGCAAAGAATTGCAATCCGAATATTTTGTACCCTTGGAGAACGGATATGAAGCCATGATGGCAGTCAGGGAAATGTCGGAACAAATTCAGCCACATTTATTCATTTCCGAAATCAGGACCATCCAAGCAGATGAACTTTGGATGAGTACTGCCTATCGAAGAGATTCAGTTTCTATCCATACTACTTGGAAACAAGAAATTCCGAAGGTGATGGCTTTGCTTCCTCAAATGGAAGCAAAGTTGGATAAGTTTAAACCAAGACCACATTGGGCAAAACTTTTCACCATTCCTTACGAAACTTTAAACCATCGATATTCTAAGATTGAAGATTTTAAAACCTTATTGTCAAAGCATGATCCTGAAGGAAAATTCAGAAATGAATATCTGAATAAAAATATCTTTGGAGGATAAAGAAAAAAAGTAATTATTTTGTGCGGGGATAAAACAATTTTGGTAAATTAAACCACCGTTTCATTTTCAATTATATTCGTTTTGGAAACAACTCCCATAATATGATTTATCCGGAGTGCTTTTAAATCTTAGTAATTTGATCATGATTGAGATTTGATTAATCCATTAAGCGGATATCTTTCTTTTTTTGAGAGATATCTTTTGGGTTCGGTACTTTGAATTTTTAGCTCGTTCAGAATTCAAAGGTTTGAAATTGTCAGGATTGATTTACAGTTTTTTTAATGAAGCATTCTATGGTTAAATTTTATATCAAGCAAATTCAAGTTATCACAACGCTTGTTTTAATTTTATTTTCACTTCATTCACAGGCGCAATTGATGCCGATGGAGATTATTCATTACGGTGGTTCACCAAATGAAGTGACCAACATGGTGATTGTGGGAGATGGATACACAGCATCAGAACAGGATAAATTTATCAGCGATGCTAAAAATGCAACTGCAGGAATGTTGGGACAATTGCCTTGGAGAAATTACAGAGAAGGGATCAATGTATATGCTATTAAAGTAGTCTCAAATGTATCCGGGGCAGCAATGAATCCCAATAACCTGATTGACAACTATTTTGGCAGCTCTTATTGGTCTCATAATATTGAGCGATTATTGGTAGCTTGGCGTTCAAGTAAGGTTTTTTCAGTATTATTTTCCAATACCCCTTTCTTTGATATCGGTGTGATCGTGGTCAACGATACCAAATATGGTGGTGCAGGTGGAACCTTCGCTGTTTTTTCCACACATGCCTCAGCCACTGAAATCATGATCCATGAGTTGGGACATTCTTTTGGTGATTTGGCAGATGAATATTGGGCAGGGCCTCAATTTGCCCGGGAAAGACATAATATGACCCAAGACACCAATCCGGAAACGATCAAATGGAGGGATTTCTTGAATAGGAGCGGGATTGGAATTTATCCCCATGCAGAATCACCCACTTGGCACAGGCCGCATCAGAATTGTAAAATGAGGTTTCTTGGTAGAAATTTTTGTACCGTTTGTAGCCATCAATTGGAAAACAGATTGGAATTTCTTTCCACCCCAGAAGCACCTGCAAGACCTACAGCCTTGTTTGGTGCAAATAATTTGGAAATCAAGCCTGCAGAAAAAGTTAAATTTTTTGATTTGTCAACACACAATCCTACTTCATGGGAATGGACTTTTGAAGGGGGGATACCGGAAGTAAGTAATGAAAAAAACCCTGAGGTTCTTTACCGAACCCAAGGAAAATATAAAGTTACCCTGAAAGCAGGCAATGATTCTGGCGATAATGAATTTTTCCGCAATGAATATATCTATGTAACAGCACCATCTCCGGATCGTACGCGACCTGTTTTACTTACAAAAAATGTGAAGATAGCGCTTGACAAAAACGGTGAGGCTACTATTTGCGCGGAAGATGTAGATGATGGAACCTATGATGATGTGGAACTCGTGAAAATCAGTATTTCAAAAGAAAAATTCACCTGTGAGGATATAGGCAATAATAATATAATCTTTAAAGCGATCGATTCCAGCGGAAACGAAGCTCAAAAGGTGGTGATAGTAACTGTAGATGATAAAATCAAACCCACCATCAAAGCCAAAGATGTGGAAATCTATTTGGATTCGGATGGCGTAGGTTATTTGCATCCGAAAGATGTGGATGACGGATCTTTTGATAATTGTGAGATCAGTAAAATGACATTGTCCAAAACTGAATTTGGGATTGGGGATGAGGGTGAAAACAAAGTAATATTTACAATAAAAGATTCCTGTACCAATTCAGCTTCCGTAGAGATAACAGTGACTGTGAACATCATCCTCTCAGCAGACAACGGTGAATTTTCAGAAAGACTCAAAGTTTATCCAAATCCAGCGAATGAAATTATATATATAGAATACTTAAAATTCATTGAGCCTCAATTGGAATCAATTGAAATCATGGATATCAATGGTAAAATATTGAATGATATTAGGGCTTTCGAAAGAAATGGAAATATGATACCCATAGAAGTAAAAGGACTCCAATCAGGACAGTATTTTATAAGATTAAATGCCCAAAAATCTGTGAAAATTTTGAGGTTTAGTATTATCAGGTAGTTCTTAAAAAGTCATTTGCTAGAAGACGGAAGACCGATGACGGAAGTAGACTGAAATTTATAATTTGACGAATTAGGTGTTGGGTTTCCACAAATACAAGTTTCATATTGGATAATCATTTTCTTTAGAGGTTTCAATAATGCCTTACATGATGGATTAATGTTTATGAAAAATATTTCAAGAATTATACTTACAGTTCTCATTCTGATTTCCTTGGCAGCTTGCAAAGCTTCTAAGGAACAAGTGACTGAAGAAAATGACGCAGCAATAGTGTTGGTTCAAAATACTCCTGAAATCCTTATGGTCAGCTTTTCGATGGATTCCAGAGATTCCATTAAATTGATCAATTCAATGAAAAACCCGGGAAGATTGAGAGGGGAGTTTGATTCAAAATCAGAACCGTACGAGGGGGATTTGATTATTTCATTTTTGAATGAGGCAAATGTGGTATGTTCAAAAACCATCGTGGAAAATCCAATGATCAGAAAAGTGGAATATTCAGAAACCGATGATATCTCTACGCTTACGGCCAAAACCATAGAACTTGACAGTGCGCAGTTTTTTATCAGGATCCAATATGAAGAATGCTTCAAACATTTGAAAATTGAAAAAATCATCGATGAAAGGGTGGTAGGTTTAAAATTAATCAGGTTTTTTGATCAAGGGCAATGAATCTTTAGGTAAAAAAAAGTCATAATTTATTTATAGACATGCAACAAGAAGACAATAACCTTTCTCATTTTATGGTGTCAAGATGAGCAGGCTCAAAAAAGAAAGCGCTGTCCATAAACGCAATGGACAGCACTTTATTTTACTTTAAACTCATAATTCTCAGCGGAACGAAATTTTCCACAGAAAATATACCTTTAGGATAAAGCGAATTTGATGGGAAGTTTCATTCTGGTATTTACGGGTTGTCCTTTTTGTTTTCCTGGGATCCAATCCGGAAACAATTCAACAACTCTTTTTGCTTCCTTATCGCAGCCTGCGCCTATTCCTTTTAAGACTTCGACATCCCTGACACTTCCATTGGCATCAATGACAAAGGCAACAAAAACTGTACCTTCTATCCCTAGGCTTCGTGCCTGCTCAGGGTATTTTAGGTTTTTAACCAGAAATTCTGTCAATCCCGGTATTCCATCTTGAAATTCCGGTGCTTCTTCTACCAGATCAAATACGGTTTCTGTCCTCATGTTCGTTTCACTTTGTTCGGGAATAGAACCGGTTGTTTCATCTGAAATAGGGATATCCGTTGTTTTTGGGAAGTCATTTTCTGCTGGTTTCTCACAAGCGAAGACGAATAATGTCAATGCTATGACTGGGACAGCAATCAAAAATCTGGCTTTTTGAATTGGGTAAGAATCGGCTTTTTTCATCATCATAATTCTTTTTTTGGTTTGAAATTGATTAAAGGTGTTTAGGAGATTTTCGGACCTTCCCTTGTATAGGAGGTTCAGCAAGAGCATGGCATATTCTCGAGGCGAGTATTGTCGGATTACTGACCTGTCAACTTGGAATTCATGGATTTCCCTTAAACTGGCTTCCAGCATAGAATTTATCGGGTGAAACCAGAAAACAGTTTTAAAAATTTGGAGGAAAATCAAGTCCAGGCTGTGCATCCTTTTGACATGCCCCGATTCATGGAGAATAATTAATTGTTGGTCTTTGTTTTCCTCTTGGTATTCAGGAAGAAGTATCAATCCGAAAAAAGATGAAGGATCAAACTCGTGATTAACCAATATTTTCTGATTGTCAATAGTATAAATTGAAGCTCCCCTTATTTGAATAAATACCTTTATCAGACTCTTTACAAATCTGATAAGGCCAATTATAAATCCTATGGCATATGCAGCAAACAGGATATTAAATATTCCTATGGATTGGAATTGAATGTTTTGCGAACCGAGAATAAATTCAGGTAAATAATAAGTCAGCATTTCACCCGATATGCCGAAGGATTGATCGATAAACTTAAAGGACATTAAGGGGATGCTCAGTGACAGCAACATTGATAGCAAAAGGTAAATCCGGTTCCAACCAAAAAATGTAAGCTGCCTTAAAAAAGCCCAATATATTCCAAAGAGAAGTGCCAAAATGAGACTCCCTTCAAACAGGAAATTCAATACATCCTTCATTTTTTTTCCGGGTCTAGGTTGTCATCAATAAGCTTTTGAAGTTCTTCAATCTCCTTGTCAGAGATACCTTTTTCTTTTATCATAAAAGACAACACATTGGCGGCTGAGCCATCAAAGAAGTTGTGAATCAAATCATTCAAACTTTTTTTGCGGTAATCTGTCTGTGATATAATCGGATAATATTCATGGATATTACCATAAGTTCGGTGATTCAGATATCCCTTTTTCTCCAGTAATTTAATGCTGGATGCCAATGTGGTATAGGGTGGCTTGGGTTCCGGAAGGAGGTTAAGTACATCTCTAACGAGTGCTTTATCAAGCTCCCAAAAGATGCACATCAATTCTTCTTCGTTTTTAGACAATTTTTCCATGAGGCTAATATATATCTAATAAATTAATTTAACTACTAAAATATCGTAAATCTACTAAAATTTCGTTTATTCTAAAATTACTTTTTATTTAAGCTTCCTAAAATCGGTAATTTCAACCAAAAAGAGGTGGTTGGTAAAAAGCATACATCTTCCAATTTTCCTTTCCTGTGACGAGTCATGGATATATTGTATAAACTTCGATAAGCCGCAGGGCATCTAAGGTCGCGCTTAGTCTCGTGTCTCGGCTCTCGCTTCTAGTTTCTCAAACCCAACATCGGTCATCGGACATCGGTCTTTTTGAATTGAAAAGGACATTACAGGTAAAATTGATTAACCACAATTTCAAGGTCTAATAACAAAATCATCAGGGGTATACATCATGTTTTTGATTGACATAAGTCATATTTTCTATTTTTTTCAGGTTGTAAATTCGTAAATTAATTCAACGACAAAGACTTATGAACCAAAACCCCAAACTTACCTCTATGCAGACTTCTGCCCTTGTGGCTATGCGTTTGCTAATTGGATGGCACTTTCTGTATGAAGGCGTCATCAAATTGTACAGCCCTTCGTGGTCTGCAAAAGGATATTTATTAAGTGCGACTTATATGCAGTCTTTTTTTCAATGGCTGGCAAGTGAATCAATGATTTCTGTGGTGGACACCCTGAATATTGCTGCGCTGATACTTGTGGGGATTGGGCTGATTGTTGGTTTCAAAACCAAGTGGGTAAGTGTCATCGGCATTTGCCTACTGTTGCTTTATTATTTTGCCCATCCTCCTTTTCCAGGATATGCACAAGGACCAAGTGAAGGTAGCTATTGGCTAGTCAATAAAAACCTGATAGAGGCTGCTGCTTTGTTGGTTATTTTCCTTTTCCCCACAGAATATGCATTTGGGATTGGAAGACTTTTTATGAAGAAAAAAATGGAACCTGCTCATCAACTAAACTGAAAAACCATGAAGACGGACAAAAATTTATTTAAAGGCTTATCCAGAAGAGAGTGGATCAAAATTCTTGGAGGCATTCCGATTTTTGGCGCAGTTTGGACTGCAGGTTATCGTTTTACCGAAACTGCAAAAACCGAACGTAATCTGCTTTTGGAAACCTTGAACATCAAGGCTTCTCCACCACCTGCTTCAGGACCTATGAGCGGTGAACCACTTAGGGTTGGCCTAATTGGTTTTGGGATAAGGGGAGAGCAATTGATGCGGTCTTTGGGTTTTGCTACCACCGATTGGTTGGAACAAATGGCCAAATCAAGTGCTGAAAACCCGAATGATAAAAGATTGGCGGATTTTAAAGGGCAGGAAAATCTCAATGTTAAACTGGCTGGAATCTGTGATATTTTTGATGTACGGGCAGAAAAAGCGATTGCCTCTTTCAATCAAGAAGGAAATGTTTGTAAACGCTACCGCACCCATAGCGATATGATTAATAGTGGCGAAATAGATGCGATCATCATTGCAACACCCGATCATTGGCATGCACCAATGGCCATGGAAGCTATAGAGGCTGGACTGCATGTGTACATCGAAAAACCAATGACCCATACCATACAAGAGACCTATGACCTCAGAGAATCTTGTAGAAGAAATCCAGATGTAGTTATGGCTGTCGGCCACCAACATCGTCAAACACAAAGCTTCTTAACTGCACAAGATGCCATTGCAAAAATGACTTTAGGGCACATTTCATTAGTCACCACAACTACCAATAGAAACGATGACAACGGTGCCTGGCAGTATGACATCCATCCGGATGCTTCTCCCAATACGATTGATTGGGAAGCTTTCTTGGGAAATGCTCCCCAAATACCTTTCAATGCCGAACATTTTTTCCGTTGGAGAAAATGGTGGGCTTATGGTTCAGGTCTATCTGGTGATTTGCTGACCCATGATTACGATAGGATCAATTGTGTTCTGAAAATGGGAATTCCTAAGTACATCACTGCATCAGGAGGAGTTTATACCCACAGAGATGGTAGAAATGTGCCTGATGTGATGCAGATCAATATGGATTTTCCTGATTTCAGTACAGGTTCCAGTCAGGAAGCTGGCAAGGAAAAAGGAATGACTTTGGTCTATAGTGCTACTTTGGGCAATCAGTTTGATAGGGGAACACTTTTGATGGGTCATGATGCCACCATGGAGTTGGGCAATATGTTGACCATTCATGCCGACCCGAGGTCTACTAAATATGCAGATTTGATCAAAGAAAAACGAATAGACCCCATGGTGCCGATCTACCAATATGATCCCAGTGCCAATGGTGTGGATGCAGTGACTTCTGCAACTGCAAAATATTTTGCCAACAAAGGATTGCTTTGGACTTACAGAGATGGTAAAAGAGTTGATTCGACATTCCTGCATATCAGGGAATGGTTGAGTTGTGTCCGAAATGGTGGTAATCCAAGCTGTGGAATAACAGAAGGATTTGAGGAGGCCATCACTGCCCATATGGGAGGGCTTTCCTATAAATTGGGACGCAGGATAGAATGGGATGCAGGAAGTGAGAGAATTATTTCACTTCCCGGTGAAGATTTGGATGCCATATTACTGGACAACGGAGCGGGATATTTGATGCAGAAGGCTTGATTAATAAATTATCCCCTTTGGGTACCCTTGCGTCCTTTGCGGTTAAAGAATAAAAACCGCAAAGGGTGCAAGGGTTTTAGTAGTATAAGAAAAGAAAACCGCAGATTTCACGGATTGAAACTGATTGAAGTAAATTCTTAACTGCAGATTTCACGAATTTGTACAGGTTGATTTTATTTTTGAGAAAGCAATTTTCAATCTGTGAAAATGCGGACGTATCTGTGATCAATAAATTCTTGATTAAAAGACTTCTATCGTTACCTTCGGGCACCTTTTCGTCCGTTGCGTCTCAAAATTGTATACCCCAAAAGATTTATACTGTAGGCCCCACCCTCTCCAACAAGGCTTTAGTGGCTTTGATGCCTTCTACTTCCGGTAGGTTACTTCCTTCGTATTCGATCCCTATGTGTCCTGTATATCCTGCATCTTTTACGATTTTCAGGATTTTGACATAATTGGTTTCTACGCAATCACCGTTTTCATCAAAATCATATGTCTTGGCACTGACACCTTTTGCATAGGGCATCATTTCAGCAGTTCCGATATATCGGTCATATTCTTCTATACATTCACCGCCCCATTCTGAGTCTTCAGAACGCTTGATACAGAAATTTGCAAAATCAGGTAGGGTCCCACAATTATCCATTTCAGTACTTTTAATGACATTGGCCAACCATTTACCATTGGAGGAGTAACCGCCGTGATTTTCCACAATCACATTGATATCAAAAGGTTTGGCAAATTCACTAAGGGTCCTTAATCCATCGATAGCAGCAGCGCCGACTTCTTCGGCAGTACCTCTACCAAACGCATTGACCCGGATAGAATGGCAACCTAAAAACTTGGCAGCTTCCACCCACTTTTTATGGTCATCCACGGACTTCATTCTTGCGGTGGCATCCAGGTCACCCAAGAATCCTTCCCCATCCACCATGATGAGTACGCTTTTCACGCCATTATCTTCACAGCGCTGTTTCATCTGACCGAGATAGTCCATGTCCTTTCCTTTGTCTTTGAAAAAGGCATTGACATACTCTACGGCATCAACGCCAAATTCATTTTTGGAATAGGCTGCAAAATCCAAGTTGTCCAATTCGCCAGCAAAAAGGGCCTTGTTCAATGACCATTGGGCCAGCGAGATTTTAAAAAACATTTCTTTGGTGGCTTCTTCCATGGTGGTTTGTGTTTGAGGACCTCCGCAGGATTCAAGGATTAATGGGCTGAAAGTCGTGCCCAATCCCAAAAGGCCAAGGTTTCTAAGAAAGATTCTTCTGTGTTGAGGGTTGTTCATATATTTCTGTTTGGTAAAGGTTGGTATTCACCTCAAATCTTGGTATTGGATTTCAAATTAGCAAGTCATTCGTGTAAGAGTTTGGAAAGACGGGAATCAGACATTAATTGAGCTTATCATAATTCGAAAATCCCATTAATAAAAAATCTCGGCCAACTTGTTTAATAATTTATAAATTCATTCAATATTTCCAGTCCCAGATTGATCTTGGAAACGGAATATCATTTCAAACCTACTTTATCCACATTCTATTGTGCTTACCATTAGAAAGTCTCTTAATCCCACAACCTATATATTCTCAGGTTTACTCTTGATTTTCATGAGTTTTTTCGTAGGGTCAATACATGGACAACAGACCAATAAAGGCGAAATATCAGGTAAGGTTACAGACAAGCAATCATCCATAGTTTTACCTTTTGCCACTATTGCCATCTTCAATGAAGGAGGGGATTTGGTGGAAGGAGGAATCACTGATGCTGATGGACTTTTTACTTTTAAAGTTCCTTATGGATTATATTATGCCATGATAGAATTTATGGGATATGAGGCATTCAAAACCGATATTTTTATTCTTAGCAGAGAAAATTCGGATTTCAATTTGGGAGTTGTGGGTTTGGAATCGGGCTTGAGCAACTTGGATGAAGTAATTGTTGAGGGGGAGAAGCCCTTTATGGAACTGGCTCTGGACAAAAGGATTTTCAATGTAGCAGAAGACTTGGCCAATGCCGGTCGCACCACATCGGATATATTAATGAACTTACCATCCGTCACTGTGGATACTCAGGGTAATGTGCGATTGAGGGGGTCTGACAATGTTAGGATCTTGGTTGACGGTAAACCTTCAGGCCTGGTAAGCTTTAAAGGAGGTAGGGGCCTGCAACAATTGCCCGCAAGTATGGTGGAACGCATAGAGATCATCACAAATCCATCTGCAAGGTATGAGGCAGAGGGTATGGCTGGGGTCATCAACATTATCTTAAAAAAAGAAACCAATTCTGGTTTTAATGGGTCTTTTGAGGTTATTGCAGGGACACCCACCAATCTTGGTTTGGCTGCCAATCTCAATTACAGGCACAAAAAAATCAATTGGTTTATCAACTATGGAATCGCCAAAAGGATAGTGCCACGGAGAGGTACTTTGTACCAGGAAGCATTTGGGGGTGATACCACTTTTATATCCGACCAATCCACTGAAGGGACAGTCAATTCAATCGACAACAATATCAGGGCGGGGCTGGATTATTTTTTTAACGAAAACAGCATTTTGACAGCTTCATACTCTTTGAGAAGAAGTGATGCCCGCAGGATTACTGATATCCGGTATAATGACTATATCTTCAACATGGGCAACATGCAGAGTTATTCATTGCGAAGACAGGACGAAACCGAAAAAGAACCGAACTCAGAATATTTGATTACCTACAAAAGAAATTTTGATACCAAAGGGCATGACCTAACCACTGTCCTTACCTATTTGGATTATTGGGAAAATTCCGATCAGTTGTTTACAGAATCCACCTTTTCTCCTGGGGGAGTTTTGGATCCATCACGCTCTTTGGTACAAACTTCCATCAATGATGAATTTGAAAAGCAGTACCTCATCCAAATGGATTATACCAAACCAATCGGTGGTGAAGGGAAATTCGAAACAGGAATTCGAAGCAGTTTCAGGAATATGGAAAATGACTTCATAGTAGAGGAACAAAATGAACAGGGTGTTTTTGAACCAATGCCGGGATTGGACAACATATTTCTTTATAGAGAAAATATCCATGCATTATATGGCATTCTGGGAAATAAAACAAAAAAACTCAGCTATCAGGGAGGCTTAAGAACGGAGTGGACGGATATCAAGACAACTCTGGTCAAGACCAATGAGGAAAACCCACGAAATTATGTCAACCTATTTCCAAGTGCACACCTTACTTACAATTTCACCGAAGAAAATGGACTGCAACTCAGTTATAGTAAAAGGGTGAGGCGACCGTTTTACAATGACCTGAGTCCATTTGTTACATTTTCAGATGCCAGGAATTTCTTCAGCGGCAATCCTGATCTGGAACCAGAATTTACTGATGCTTTTGAATTGGGGCATATCAAGTATTTTGAAAGGGGGACATTGTTTTCCACTGTGTTCTACAGGAATACTGTGGATAAAATAGAAAGAATCAGGACGGTCGACAATTTAGGAAATGCCACCACATTGCCCCAGAACCTGAACGGGGAACAATCATTTGGGCTGGAGTTCACCACGGATTATGCCATATTCCCATGGTGGAAGGCAGATGTGAATCTAAACTTCTTTTATGCCAATATTGATGGAAGTAATGTTCAGACCGATTTCATTGCCACCACCTATTCATGGAACGCGAGGCAGAATTCCCGATTTACATTTGGAAATGGGATAATTGCACAGGTAAGGTCAAATTATCAGGCGAGGCAACAAATTGCCCAAGGAATCCGAAAAGGCATATTCTTTATGGATTTATCCGCAAGTAAAGATATACTCAAAAAGAGAGGGACACTGGTATTGAACATCGCAGATATCTTCAACTCAAGATGGGACCGGTATATCCTGGAAGGGCAAGGATTTATTACCTATGGTGATTTTCAAAATGTCCGAAGACAGATCAATTTGAGTTTGAATTATAGGATTAGGCAGTGAAATTCAAATTTGCCCACCTAGTTATTAAGATTCTGAATTCTAGGTCTTTGAAAAAATTGTGATCTCTACTTTCGAAAGCCATCAATAGGAATGTGGCTTTAGCCCATTCTGAAAAAAATGCAAAATGAAAATAGGCTTTAGCCAAAAATGATTTTTAGGGTTTCAAGCAATAGATCTAATTTGGCTAAAGCCCTGAGAGAATCAGGGTTTTATCAAACGTCCAGCTAAAGCAGGACGCAATTCATAAAAGTCAATTAAGCAGGGTTCGATCCCAAGAATGAGATATAACTCATTATTAAGTGCAGTTAATTTAGTTTTTAACAAAATGATTCTGATTCAATTTTTAGATATACTGTTTTCATTTAAAGAAGAAAAAGAAAAACAGAGCTACATCGGAGATTTGTAGGTTTTCATAATGTCCTATTGTTTTTCTGCTTCCATCCAACACCCTGCCATCCTCAACAAAACCTATTGTTTTTCTTGATTCATCCAGGATGCGGCCATCTTCTATAAACCCAATTGTTTTTCTTGTAGCGCCCATCACCCTCCTTTCTTCCAGAAATCCAATTGTCTTTCTGCTGCCATCCATTATCCTATTGTTGTCAATATAACCAATGGTTAACCTCGACCCATTCAGTACCCTGCCATTTTCAATATATCCGACCGTACCCCTAGTGCTATCCATTAACCTTTGGGAATAGGCAAATATGGATAGCATGAACAGGAGAAATAGGATTATTGGCTTTTTCATCAATTTTAGAATCAGTTAAAACATTTGGATCAAGCCATTAATCATCCAATAAACTAAACACCATCTGCCTGAATTTCCAGCCTGTTTGGTCACCGGAAGTTTGGCTTGTTTGTTTCATCAGGATGCCGATGATTTTTTCCTGTGGATCAGCAAAATATTGTGTGTTGAAATAGCCTCCCCAATCAAAGGTCCCTTCACTGCCCATTCCTCCTCCTTCTACACCTTTCTCAGTAACCACACCGAAGGCCAATCCATAATGCGAAGCACCGCTCCTTAGGTCGCCTACTTGGTTTTGCATGATGGTTTCTATGGTTTTGCGGCTTAGGATTCTGACTCCATTGAGCTCACCCCCATTCAGATACATCTGCAAAAAAGTAGCATAGTCCTTTGCTGTACTTGACAGGCCAGCCCCTCCTGAAAAGAACCTTTTGGCACCGGTAATGGGATATTGTGGGTCGTAGAAGGTGACCGGGAAATTCTCCCATTTGCCATCAACTTTACGCTGAACTTTGACCAACCTGTCGGCCTTGGTATCAGGTAGGTAAAACCAGGTATCATTCATTCCCAATGGATCAAAAAGTCTTGTTCTCAAAAACTGGTCAAAGGGCACTCCTGAGACGATTTCTATTAGATAGCCCAACACATCCAATCCTTCTGAGTAGGTATATTTTTCTCCCGGGTTATGGTGTAGGGGCAAGGCTGCCAGTTTCTTTATATTGTCTCCGATGCTGATGTTTTCGGTGGTATAGAGGTCAATGATTCCAGCTTTGTGGTATATCCTCTTCATGCGTTCATCCCCATCAATCATCCCATAGCCCAAACCTGAAGTATGAGTCAACAAATGTCGGATCGTAATTTCTTTATTGGCGGATACTGATGTAAATGTAGTGTCCTCGTACCGGAAATTTTGGAGTACTTGGGGATTTTTGAATTCAGGTATAAATTTGGAAATCGGATCGTCCAATCGGAATTTGCCTTCCTCCCATAGCATCATGACCGCTGTGGAGGTGATGGCTTTAGTCTGGGAAGCGATTCTGAAAATAGCGTCCTTGCTCATGGCTTTGCCAGATGTGGCATCAGCGGAACCCTTGGCGGTATGGTAAATAATTTTCCCGTTTCTAGAAATTAAAGCCACTAAACAGGGGTTTTCGTCATTTTTCATCGATTCCTCCAACATGGCATCGAGTTTCTTTAACCTGTCATGAGAAATGCCCACGCTTTGAGGTGTGGCTTCGGTAAGGGGAGGGGATTTTTTTTGGGAAGGGGTTTGGGCGAATGATAGGTTGATAATTAAAAACAAGGATAAAGTAAAATAGGCTCGGTTCATTTTTATTCTGGGAGATGCGTTGACAATAATTTTCTTTCAAGAAAGCTAAAGAAAAATTTTGTCTTATTCATCTTAAAAGATCGGAATGTGGCTTTGGTGTTTAGTGAATGGGAGGTAATGTGAGTGAAGACACTCACATTGGCGGAGAAGCCTTTAAAATTTCTAATTTGGTGACATAATCGCTCTTTTTTTCACTTACCATGAATTCTAAAAAATAGGTATCTTCACCATCCCCTATGTTGACCTCTTTGGGATCATAGCCTAATTTTTGAAGCAACTCCTGCAAAAAAAACTTTATCTTTCTCGTCTTTGGGTTGAATGATTAAGTGGTTCATATTTTTTGATTTTTAACAAAGTCTTTTTATGAAGTTTAATATATGGAAAATTTACTGGTTTTGTTTCAGGCAGTGGGAAAAATTGTGAGTGACACTCACATATGCGGAGCGGGCTGATTTAGGGTAGGTGATCTGGTAATATTGTGAGATGGGACCCTCACAATGACGCAGTGGGAAACTTACAAGGGAGCAAAGATTCTGCATCATTCATAACAAATCAGATTGAGTTATTTTTTCAACCAAGCGACTTTCTGTTCTGATTGGTGGGGTTTTCCTATGATATCCCTGTACAGTTCAGGTCTCCTGGCCTTGATATATCGGCTTCCACCAGCGTCATCAAGTTTGGAAGGAAATAGTTTTGTAGTAACAAAGGAATCTTCAAAACTTCTGCATTCTGCCAAAATATCCCCAAATGGATCTATAATCATGGAGCAACCGTTTTTGAGCTGATCATCATCCATACCGATCGGGTTGGAAAATATAGCATAAACAGCATTGTCATAAGCACGGGATGGAAGCCATTTCATCAACCAATCTCTTCCTTTCATCCCATCAAATTCCAAACGTAGGGAAGTGGGATCCTGAATTCTGTTTTCCCAAAGTTTGGCATCAACAAAACCAGCCCCAGGTCTGCTGGAAGGGGTACACATGGTCACATGGGGCATAAAGATGATGTCAGCCCCAAGAAGTTTGGTGGCCCTGACATTCTCTATGATGTTGTTGTCATAACAAATCAAAATTCCACATTTCCATCCAAAAAGCTCAAAAACGCAATATTGATTACCGGGAAGAATATGTGGGTTGATGAATGGATGGAGCTTTCGGTATTTGGCTATCAGACCTTCCTTGCCGACACATACATATGCTTTAAAAATATTGTCTGTTCCATCTTTTTCAAACAGTCCAGCGAGAATAACGATATCATATTTCTTAGAGATTTCTATCAATCTATGTATGCTTTCTCCGTCCGGTATGGATTCAGAGATTTCCAGTAATTCTTCACGGGAAAGTTTTCTGGCAAATGAATAACCCGTAATCGAACATTCGTGAAATGCGATTACCTGAGATCCTTCTGCCGCAGCTTTTCCTGCCAACTTCTCTATCACCGAAAGATTGTAATTCTTATCCCCGCTTTTATTCTCAAACTGGGCGGTGGTAACTTTGATAGGTTCCATGGGGTTTATTTTTTTATCCAAGATATTCAATTGGAGGGAGTAAGAAAAGGAAGAATGAATTCAATGGTGAAAATCTTGTAAACCAAACTAATAATTCTTACTTTTCTTCTTAATAAAAAATGAAATCGCTATGATAAAAAAGGTTCTTATAGGTTTGGGGGTGATTGTTTTACTGATGGTTATGGTATTCGCGTATATGAATTATCGCAGCCGTACATTAAGCCCTCCTGGCAAAGCTGAGTTAGAGGTCAATGATCTAAAAGTGGAAATCAACTACAGTCGCCCATCTGTTAGGGATCGGGTGATTTTTGGCAATGAGGAAGATGGTTCCATTCAGCCTTATGGTAGCTATTGGCGATTGGGAGCAAACGAGTCCACGGAAATCACCTTCAACCAAGAGGTTATTTTTAACGGGATGCCTTTACCCGCCGGAACATATAGGCTATATGCCATACCGGATCCCAATACATTTCGCATTGGTGTAAGTTCAGAAATAGGAAAATGGGGGGCATGGGAACCGGATAGCAAGAATGATTTATTTACCACCGAAGTACCGGTCACCCGCCTTGATACACCTGTAGAGCAATTAACTGCTCGCATTGAAGAAGGTCCTGCTGATGGTGTCACGGTGTATTTTGAATGGAGTGATGTTCAGTTGGCAATTCCGATAGCAGTTAAGCCGGAAATGTAATGGAGGGGTCTTCGATTTAGTTGAGGCTAGGATGTGAGTGGAGACACTCACATCGGCTAAGAGAATAGGTCTTTGATTTAGGAGTGGAGAGGCTCACATCGGCGACGAGACACTCACGTTAAATCAATTGAAGCAGGGCACGTTTCCGGTGCATTGAAGTCAAAATATTTTTGGAAACATATTCTTGAAGTACTAAATCAAATAATTATTTAAAGTTGAAATGGGGAAGTTCCCGTATAAGTATCATTGGACGTAGGGATTCTTGAAGAAAACCTGCAATGTCCCTTCCACAAAATTTAAATATGTTGGATCAGCTAACTTTAAGTTGATTTTATTTTAAAGCCATGAAAAATCAGAAACCCAAGAGTGCCGCAAAAGACTTTCCTGTCATTTGCGTAGGCGGTTCGGCAGGAGGTCTTGATGCTTATACCCGTTTGTTGCAGAATATGCCTGCGGATATAGGTGTTGCTATCGTCATCGTTAATCATTTGAGAACTGTAGCTACCTTGCTCCACGAGATTCTACCACGATATACAAATATGCCCGTGGAACTAATCACAGAAAGACTTGATGTTCAGCCCGACCATGTATATATAATTCCGGAGCAGCGGGATTTGCATGTACAGGATGATGAGTTCCGCCTAAAGCCGATATCAAAACCCAGGGGATGGCCCGATGTGATTACGGTTTTTCTAAAATCCCTTACGCAGCATTGGGACGGCAAACTTATAGCTGTCATTGTCTCAGGCTATGATGGTGATGGGGCAGATGCGCTCTGCGGGATTAAGGAGGTTGGGGGCATCACCATCGCACAGCAGCCCGACTCTGCTGCTAATCCTGATATGCCAGAGAGTGCCATAGCAAGCGGTTGCATAGATTTTATTCTATCTCCTGAGGATATAGCCAAAGAAATTGTTCGAATTGCGGATGCAGATAAAGGGGAGGGTTGATACTTAATTTTAAGCTATCACACTTTGAAGGTGAAATAAGTTTTTGTGAAAGGGCGGTATGTGGGTGGAGACACCCACATTGGCGGAAATTGAAAGAAAAAGTTTATATTCGTTTTATGACTGATATTGATATTTATATAAAATTGACAACCCTACCTGATGAAATGAAAAAAGAGGTGGACGATTTTGTTGACTTCCTTAAATTAAAGTCTATATCCAAGGGAAAGGTAAAAAAGCAACGAAAATCGGGACTAGCTAAGGGACTTATTCAGATGAAGGAAGGATTTGATGAGCCTTTGGAAGATTTTAAAGATTATATGTAATTCAATTTTGGATTTTCACCACTTCCTGATTTCTCCAATTTTCCCAAAGATTTTATTTTTTGACCTCCCATAAGTCTTATTCTATAAAGTTAGAACTTTTAGGCAGCAGGTAACATCGGTTTCAGTTTGCAAATACTATTTTCAGGGTTTTCCCCATTTTTGAATTCCTGCCATTTCCATGAAATAAAAAAAACCTGCTACCAGAGCAACAGGCTTTTATGCAAGCTGATAATAATCCAAACTACCGCTTCATAACACTTTTCACGTTCACGAATTCTTTCAAACCGAATCCACCGTGTTCCCGGCCATAGCCCGAATCTTTTACACCTCCAAAGGGCATGGAAGGTTCGGCCAAACCGAAGGAATTGATAAACACCATTCCGGTGTCAAAGTGTTTTTCAGCCATTTCGATGGCGGCTTCTTCATCTTTCGAAAAAATTCCTCCTCCCAGTCCAAAGCGGCTATCGTTGGCAATGCGCATGGCATCTTGGTTGTCTTTAGCTTTGATCAATGAAGCTACTGGGCCAAAAAATTCATCCTCATATGCAGGCTGTCCGGGCTTCACATTTTCCAAAACAGTGGCGGGATAGAAAAATCCTTCCCCATTGGGGATTTCCCCACCGCAAGCTATCTTGGCGCCCTTCTCGACGCTTTTTACAACTTGATCGTGTAGATCATCGCGAAGGTCTTTACGTGCCACGGGCCCTAATTCGGTGCTTTCGTCATTGGGGTCTCCCATTTTTACCTCGCTCATTGCCTTTACGAATTTATCCCGGAACTCATCGTAGATCTTCTCGACTACGATAAACCGTTTGGCCGCAATGCATGTTTCGCCGTTATTGTATATACGGCCCATCACACAAGCTTTTACGGCTACTTCAATATCTGCATCTTCAAAAACTAAATACGCATCATTACTCCCCAATTCCAATACTGATTTTTTCAATGCAGCGGTGGCTTTCTGTCCAATGTTTCTTCCTGCATCGGGACTTCCGGTGAGGGTCACTCCCCGCACCAGTTTATTTTTGATCACCTCATCGGACTGATCGTGGCTGATCACCAAGGTGGTAAACAAGCCTTCCGGTAAACCAGCTTTTCGATAAATACGCTCCAGCAGTTTACCCGAACCAGTTACGTTAGAGGCGTGCTTTAATAGAACTCCGTTACCTGCCATGAGGCTCGCTACGGAATAGCGAACCACTTGATAACTCGGATAATTCCAAGGCTGAATACCATACACCACACCGATGGGAGCATAAGATACGCGACCTTTGTTACCGTTGAGCAGTTCCCGCTCCTCGGTTTTCAATTCCTTCGGTCCGATCTCTGCCGTGTATTGGCAAATGGCAATACACAAGTCCACCTCTTGCCTGCTTTGCACTAGAGTCTTTCCCATCTCATCGGTCATCAGTTGCGCCAACTCTTCTTTGGCATTAACCAGTTCTTTGCCGATGGTTTTGATCATGTCGGCCCGATCTTTAGGAGAGACTTCCTTCCATTGCATGAAGGCTTCATGGCATTTTGAAATGGCCACTTTTACCTCTTTACCGCTCATATATTCGTAATGTTCGAGACTCTTACCCGTTGTGGGATTGATGGTCTCTACGGTTTTCTTTGTTCCTACTTCACTCATTATGTTTATGATTTTAGGGTTCTTTCTAATTAGCTTTGTTCTGTTGGCATGAGGTACACATCGTTGATGTTTACTCTGTCGGGCTGGTTTAAGGCATAGAAAATGGAATTTGCGATATCCTCAGCCTCGAGTTTGGTCATCTCCTTCATTCCTTTCAGTTTCTCTTTGATGTCATCGTCGGTGATGGTTTCAAATAGACTTGTGTCCACTGCGCCGGGCTCTATGGAGGTCACGTTTATCCCATACTTGGGTGCCAACTCTTTTCTAAATCCTTCAGAAAACATTTTTACACCTGCCTTGGTCGCGCAATAAACTGCCCCTCCGGGAAAGTAATTGTGTGCTGCCGAAGATGAAATATTGATAATATGTCCGCTTTTATTTTTACACATCGTGGGCAGTACTGCTGCCACCCCATTGAGCACGCCTTTGATGTTGACATCTACCATTTTCTCCCACTCATCGGTCTTTAGTTTTTCGACATAAGAGAGAGGCATCAGTCCCGCATTATTGATCAGTACATCTATGGATCCGTATTTATCCAAGGTTTGAGTAACGGCTTTTTCAAGATCAGCGGGTTTGGTCACATCCGTTATCACAACCAATGCCTTTCCGCCATTTTTCTCAATTTTTTCTTTTAATTGATTGAGTTCATCCTCACTTCGGGCACACAATACAACAGATGCACCCTCTTTGGCCAGTTTCATCGCCGTTGCTTTTCCTATTCCACTGGATGCTCCTGTTATGATTACTACTTTGTTTTTTAAGTCCATCTTATATTTTTTTTGGTTTACAAAATTTGCTTTACGCATTTTTGTAAACCTATTTATACCTACGGCAATAAGCATTATAGATTATTGGTAGATATTTATATCAATCTTGGTACTTCCCAAATCTGAAGGAGACCCGCTTTGGCCGATCTACTCAAAAAAATTTCATTAAATTGGATCTTATCCTGTTGAAAAAATAAACCTAAAACCCCAAATGCCCTACCTACTCCTCCTTACCCTTCTCCTCAACCTTTCCCCAATACCTGAACCTGCAAAAGCACAAGAAACCCATATCCGCATCAACCAAATCGGCTACTTTCCCGAGGACAGCAAGGTTGCGGTGGTTTTCAGCAAAGCAGCGGTCAGGGAGAATTTCCTGTTGGTTGATGTGGAAACAGGAGAAACCGTATTGGATATCAAATCCGTCAAATTGAAAAAAGATGCCTGGGGAGGATTTTTGTATTGGGAGGTGGATTTTACAGGATTCAGGGATGAGGGACAGTATGTTCTGAAAGGAAAAAAATCAGGAGTTACTTCCACTCCTTTTTTGATTTCAACCAATGCCTATACAGGCTATCAGGAACAATTGTTGGAATTTATGCGGCAGCAGCGCTGTGGTTATAATCCTACTTTGGACATGGTCTGCCATCAGAAGGATGGGAGGGCGTTTTTTGGTCCTATGCCGGACAGTACTTTTGTGGATCTGAGTGGTGGTTGGCACGATGCCGGAGATCAGTTGAAGTATTTGATCACTTCCAGTTATGCCACGGCCCATATGTTGATGGCCTATGAGATGTACCCGGATAGGTTTGAAGATAAGGTCAATGCCTTGGGTCAGCCCGGTGCAAACGGAATCCCGGATATTCTGGATGAGGCCAAATGGGGATTGGACTGGATCCACAAAATGCACCCAGCACCCGATCAGCTTTTTCATCAGGTAGCCGATGATCGGGACCATAGAGGTTTTAAGATTCCCAATCAGGATAATGCGGATTATGGCTGGGGCGAAAACTCCTACAGGGTAGGTTATTTTGCCACAGGTAAGCCACAGGGATTGAGCAAGTATCAGAGCGAAGCAACCGGTGTCGCCAATCTAGCAGGAAGAAGTGCCGCTGCCATGGCTTTAGCATCAAGGATTTGGGAAAGAGATTTGAGAGATCCTGTTTTTGCACAAAAGTGTAAAAGGGCCGCCATCTCATTGTATCAATTGGGAAGGAAGAAAGAAGGTTTTCAGCAAGGCAATTCCTATGGGGCACCTTATCGCTATAATGAGGAGACATGGGCGGATGATATGGAATGGGGTGCCGCAGAACTTTACAAACTCACCAAGGAAATCAAATATATGGAGCAAGCTAAATCCTATGCCCTGCAAAGCAATACCGTCGACAGTTGGACTGTCAGGGACTCCGCTTCACATTATCAGTTGTATCCCTTTATCAATATAGGGCATTTTTCACTGCATGAGGTGGTGGATGAAGATTTCAAAAAGACTTTGGTGGGTTATTATAAAGATGGAATTGAATATACCATGAAGCGGGCACAGAAAAACCCTTTTCATATCGGGGTACCCTTTATCTGGTGCAGCAATAACTTATTGACTAGCTTGGTCACACAGGTGATCCTGTATGAAAAAATGTCCGGGGACAAGCAATTTGAACCATTTCTCGCATCCCAAAGGGATTGGTTATTTGGAAAAAATCCATGGGGTAGTTCCATGTTTACCGGAATTCCCGACGGAGGTGAATTTCCGGTGGAAGTGCATACCGCACCTTATGTATTGTTGGGGATGGACGTTCCCGGTGGATTGGTGGATGGTCCGGTTTATACTTCCATCTACAATAACCTGCTAGGCCTTACATTGTTGAAACCCGACAAGTTTGCCGCATTCCAAAACGAGCGTGTGGTATACCACGATGATGTAGGCGACTACAGCACCAACGAACCCACCATGGATGGCACCGCCGGGGCGATATTGATGATGGTGCATTTTAGTAGGGAGTAGGGGGCTTTTTCCCCAAGGATCCATCTAAGTTCTGAAAGAGTGAATTAGGACCGTCACCCTGTAGGAAGGGCCTCACGAGGTTCAGGAAAGGGTTTTGGAATCGGATTTATCTTTTTGTACTCTGTGTCCTCTGTGGAAATACTTATTCCTCGCAAGAGATTCTTCACTTCGCATCTGGGTTATTGGTGAATTAAAGGTTTGTGTAGCTTTGTTCTGAATGACGAAACAAAAAAAAGCTGGCCTGAAATTTCAGGCCAGCTTTGTTAGTAAAAAACCAAACAAATTCTTTATTCAACTTTGACTTCGAAGTAGTATTCCTGGCCGTTTGGATAGACACCCAAAATCACCAATTCTTCGCCTTTATTTTCATTCAGGATTTGGGATAGGTCGTTTGCACCTGTGATACGGTATCTTCCTTCAGTACCGATCACTGAGGTGATGATAAATCCTACCTTAGCACCGGACTTTTTCCACTCTTCATTGGCAATGTCAATGATACTGGCACCTCCGTTCAGTTTGAGCCTTGTTTTGATATCAGGTTTGATATCTTCAAATGTCACTCCTCCAAAAGTCATTCTTACTGGAAGTTCTTTTCTGATGACCTTTGTATCACCTGATATATTTTTCAAAGTGGCCGTTGCGGTAAATTCTTTCCCTTTTCTAAGGTATTTGACATCCACCTTATCTCCAGGACGTTTTCTGGCCACCATCTCTTGTAGCTGGGCTACATTGTAAGTTTCAGAACCGTCAACTCCGATAATTATATCACCCTTTGTAAGGCCTGCTTCTTGTCCACCGCTTCCTTCGTTAACATCGACTACGTAAACACCTCTGGCTACATCAAGTTTTTCACCAAGAGCCTCTTCCAATTCAGCACTGACATCTCTGATCTGCACACCCAATAAGCCTCTTTGTACGGTACCGAATTCTAATAAGTCATCCATTACTTTTTTCACAATGGAACTTGGTACTGCAAATGCATAGCCATTAAATGTACCGGTTCTTGAAGCAATTGCGGTGTTGATACCGATCAGTTCTCCGGCTAAATTAACCAAAGCGCCACCTGAGTTTCCCGGATTGACCACTGCATCAGTCTGAAGGAATGATTCAATTTGAAGGTTGTTTTCCAAATCTCTGAGGATACCTATATTCCGTGCTTTGGCACTGATGATACCTGCGGTCACAGTTGAAGTTAGGTCAAATGGATTACCTACAGCCAAAACCCATTCACCTACTTTGGTTTTGTCAGAATCCCCAAACCTTACAAAAGGCAAGTCAGTAGCTTCAATTTTAAGCAATGCAAGGTCAGTAGTTGGGTCAGTACCGACCA
This sequence comes from Aquiflexum sp., assembly GCF_041751335.1. GTDB lineage: Bacteria > Bacteroidota > Bacteroidia > Cytophagales > Cyclobacteriaceae > Aquiflexum. The sequence goes on along the minus strand of NZ_JBGSXS010000217.1, from coordinate 1,419 downwards.
CCCTTGCGGTGTATCGGGTATTGTCTTCCAATGATATATCTATACGTGTTGAATTTTCAATCACGTGGTTGTTGGTCACGATAAAGCCATCAGCGGAAATGATCACACCCGAGCCGGAACTTCTTCCCTCCCTTGGGGTCTGTCCTCTTTCAGGCGCTCTGAATCCAAAGAATTCTTCAAACGGATCAGCACCTCTTTGTCCCTGAGTGACTGTCACGCTACTTCTGACATGGACTACAGCAGGGGTAACCATTTGTGCGGATGCCACAAAATTGATTCCATCAGGAATGATAAATTTTTCGTCCGAAAGCCAATTGACTAAACTGGTGTCTTGCTTGTCGGCGAAATTGGTTGCGGAATTTTGCTTCGAAAGGTAGCTTGCCCCTGCAAGTGCCACTACGCCTCCAATCAATGAAGCAAGGATGATTCCAAGGAAAAACTGCTTTTTATTCATTTTTTTCTGTGATTAAGTTTTGTCTATTGATACACGTAATTTAGATAGTACCGTTATCAAAAACCAAGCTTATTTTCCTATTTGGCAGAATGATTTAACAACGTTTAACAGGAAAGTGCTTAAGTAGTAAGTATCTGTGATGATAACAAAAAAAAAGAAAGTGGGTTTCCCCACTTGCCTTTATTTTACTTCAATTTTTGATTTATTTACTTTTTTCTCTTCTTTGGGAAGATTGACTTTCAGCAATCCGTCCTCGTAAGCGGCTACGATGCCGTCTTCTTTGACATTGTCCGGCAGATAAAAAGACCTGCTGAAAGATCCATAATGGGTTTCGAGAGAATGATAGTTTTTGCCTTCTTTCTTTTCTTCCATTTTTCTTTCTCCGGAAATGGTCAGTCTGCCATCGTTTACCTCTAGGTTGAAGTCCGACTTTTTCATTCCCGGTACGGAAACTTGGATCTCGTAGTGTTTGTCATCTTCTGCAATATCCACGGCGGGGGTAAATTGTTTGACGTTTTGACCGATGGAATCATTGAAGAACCTGTCCAACATATTGCTGAATGATGTCGGATAATTGGGTTCAAGCTGGTTATATTTTACAAGTTTCATAGTGGTATTTGGTTTGTGTTTTTTGAAGAATGTTTTCAAGCTCAATTTCAATAAATAATGTACCACTCTTCAAATCAGGACATTATGGCTTAATTTGACTATAATCCCTTCTTAACTCAGTCAAGTTGACAGAAAATTGGTATTTACGCCATTGGTAACCTCAATATTTTTAAAAAACATTCAGAAAAGCAATGGCATTGGGTTTCTCGTCATCCTGAGTCCTCAACATTTTATAAATGTTCAGAATAGGTAATGACATCAGGTTAAACCAATCCGGCCTCGGCAAGCTCGGCCACCGGGCCTGTCGTGTGGAGAGGTGGGGGTTGGGGAAAGCGGCACCGCCGCTTTTCCCAACC
>NZ_JBGSXS010000216.1:0-1508 GCF_041751335.1 Aquiflexum sp. | reverse complement strand
AAAGTTCATAATGTACATGTATCAGGCCACCATGACAATATTTTCAAAAAACCGGAGATCTTAAAAGAAATGGCAGAAAAGATCCAAATTGTTCTTGATGGCAAACATGGTTCATAGGCCCAGACAAACAATCAATTGCCTGTAAACCAATTACATATGGTAAAAATTAAAGGAAAAATTCTTTAGAAGCTATCCATGTATTCAGCTTTAGTGTTTCCAAAACATTGATTGGATTATTAAAAATAAAGGATTGCTTTTTTGGCCAACACCGTTCTGAAAAAATCTTTTTCGGATATCGCCTCTGTTATAAACCCCAATCTGTGGAATTCAGGATAAACGAGTTACAAAGACATTATTTTACAATACCAATATATTTTTTAAAATTTTATATCTTTAGAAAAATAATTCATCCCAAACACCTAAATTCCCAACAAACAAATACAAGTTTCGAATAATGTTTTGACACATTTTTTAGTGATAAAAACAAAAAGACCATGCCATTAACAAAATCGCAAATCACCCCATCAGCGACGGAGGTTTCCTTTTTGATCAACAGCTATTGGATTAAAAAACTGGAAGGAATCGAAGAACTACAACTTCCAAAGGATCATTCAAAGTCTTTGACCAAAGGAACAGAAAATAACACAATCTATTTTCAGATTGAGAAGTCTCTCCTTGAAAATATTATTACCCACTTTTCAGAATCAAAGCCCGCACCATCTTTAATCCTATTGGCAGCATTGAAGGTGCTACTTTATAGATATAGTAATCAAATTGATTTTTTCATTGGCACAACCTGTAGGGAGACAGTACCTGAAATTCCAACCAAGAATGGTGTAAAAAACGTTTATTTGGACCTCCTGCCCATTGGAACCAAAATAGATGATACCAAGAATTTTGGTGATTTTGTTAAAAAATTAGGTGTCGATTTAATTGAAGCCAATTCTAATAATCAAATCTTTGTTGATCAACTAATTTCCTTATTAGGAAAAAAGAATGAAAAGGAATTGAGGTTACTTTACCCCGTCATCTTCGACTATCAGAATACCGATCTAGTTGTTCTTAACCGATCATCCAAAATAGCTCTTGAGAAATACAATTCAAGTTTCCTGTTCGGCTTTGTAGAAAATGATGAAAAAATTGAAGGATGTATCACCTTTGATAAGGAGTTCATTAGCTATGAAACCTTAAATAGAATGGTTTCCCATTATGCAACACTTCTTGAATCTATTCATTCCCATCCTTCCCTAAATCTTGGTTTTTTAAATTTTGTTCCCAAAGAGGAAAGAACCCTTCTGTTGGAGACTTTAAATGCTACGGAAGCGGAATACCCCCACGAAAAGACAATCGTGGATTTGTTTGAGGAGCAGGTAAAAAATAACCCTGATGCTATTGCGATTGAATTTGAAGGTAATCAACTTACCTACAGCGAACTTGACTCCAAGTCCAATCAACTGGCTCACTACTTGAAAAAGATCGGTATCAATTCTGAAGATCCGGTGCCCATT
>NZ_JBGSXS010000215.1:0-6528 GCF_041751335.1 Aquiflexum sp. | reverse complement strand
TCCTTTGTTGCCAAAGCAGAACTGTAAATAATTTCAGGTTTGCCTACCGGAGGTTGATTGTTGAGCATCAAAGTCACATCTGAGACCCTATAACTTTCCCCTGACAGGAGATAGTTTTTACCATGGATGTTTTTGGTAGTGGCCGCTTTGAAAATCGCATCGGCAACATCTTCTACATCTACCAATGCCCACAACACATCCATGTCATAGATCATTTGTATAAAAGGGTTGGGGGCAATTTTATTTTTAAACAGAAATTGAATACCCGTTGAAGTGGAATCCTGTCTGTTTGACAGAGATTTCCCCATTACTCCCGTCGGTGAAACAGAAGTAATTTCAAAATTTAAATCAGGGTGGTCGGCAATGAATTTATTGACGGCCTGATTGGCGATAAACTTGGCTTGGGCATAAGGAATGCCTTCTTCGCTCATATATGGCGCATCATTTTCATTGATTTGGTCACCTTCAGTTTTTCCTGCAGGTAAAAATGGGAAGCTTGTGTTATATGCTGCCACAGATGCAATGAAAACGACTTTTTCGATCCCAGGAGTTTTGAGAACTGCTTCCAAGAAGTTTTCCGTTCCCTTGATGGTTGGGTCAAACAATTCTTTCTGAAGGTCTTTCACATCCAATTGAAAGGGAGTCCCTCCATGAATTACTATATTACAATCTTTCAGAAAATCCAAAAGCTCCTGTTTGTTTTCAACATCTAATTGAGCGATTTCGAGGTTCTCAGCATTTTTGAGACTGAGCAAATGTTCATACTTTTCCTTTTTGGAAATATCTGTGGTAGATACTTTTACTTTGTATCCTTCATTCAAAAACTTTTGGGTGTTGTAGCTTCCAATAAAGCCGGAGCCCCCGATAATGCCTACTGTTTTCATGATTAATTAATTTGTTTTTGATGCCAAATTGGTTCGGTCATTGGCTTTCCCGTTTTAATTATTGTCATTTCAATTGGTTATTCTTTTCGGTTGCTGTTGGGTGCTGCAGTGGATTCCCCCTCCATCCCAGTTTTGCATCATGGCATCAAAGAATACAATCTTTCGTCCCGGAAACTGTTGCTCAAAAATCTCCCGTACCTTATCTTCTTTTTCTTTCGAAGAGCCCATAGCGGTATAGGTCTGCAACAGCACCAAACTATTGGTCACCAAATAATTGAAATAACTTGCAGCAGGTACCCTAAGTAAAGTATCGCCAACCTGCACTGCTTCGGAAGGGACAAAACTATCGGGTGTTACATCTAAGGTGAATCCATCCTTTTTCAAATCTTTTCTTACTACCACTTTTTGAGTAATTAAATTTGGTAAAGGCACTTTGATGATGGTAAAGGGTTTTCCATCCTGGTCTTTGGCATTTTTGAGGATTTCGTAATTCTCGTTCATGCGCTCATAATTCATTTGACTGATGGGGTCTAGGTCTTTTTCTGCTTCATCCACCCATGCCAGCAAAATGGTACTTGGATTGGTAAATCGTACAAACTCGTCGGTATGCCCGCCGGTGCCTCCTCCTACATAATCACCCGTGATACGCCGATAAAAATAATGAGGGTCATCTGCCAGACCCTCCTTCATCCAGATGATATTGGTCACGCCCAATACGCGTTTAAATTCTGATTCAATCGTTTCTTTGGAAAGGGCAGGATTACGTTGAAATACCGTTGCTTCACACAAAATCAAGGTTCCTTTGCCATTGACTTCAATAGCCCCTCCTTCGTGAACCACATCCGTTTTGATGATTTTGGCTCCCTCGGCCGCAGCCATTAAGCTGTCCACGCTCCCTGTTTTTAGCCTTTTCTCTAAGCCCTTTTTCCATGTGGAATTGATGCTGTCCTTATTGCCTTCATGTTTGAGGTCTAAAAATGCCGATAAACCATATCCGTCCCATCCAAAGTCCGCCACCCCCAATTCACCTTTCCCATTAACAAGAAAGGTTGCCCCTTGATCTCTGATCCAATATCGTTCACCCGGCATGACATACATTTTGATTCCTGTGGTATCCACGCCCAGCTCTATAAGTTTCGTAATGGCAGTTTGCTTTAGGCTATCGGTATCGAAAGCGATTTTGACCGTTACATGAGGTTGTAGCGTTGTGATGATTTTACCTATGGAAGGATAAAACCGTTGGGTGGAGTCCTTTTCCCAGCCTAACCAAACGGCCTCATGGGGTTCCCATTCGGCAGGCATATAGAATGTTTCGTCAGAAAGTTTGGTTTCTTTGCTGCTACAGGCATACAAAAGGAAGATAATGGAAAATAAGAATGCTATTGGTTTCATTTTAATTAAAAATTGGGTGTTTTACGCTTTATTTATCTCTTTAATTTTCAGGAGTGAAATTATATCTCCAATTCAATTTCATCCATCGATAAATTAGTTAATTAAAACTTTTCACCGTCCCGACATAGGACGAAAGGGGTAAAATACTTCCCCAATGAGCGGAATTTCTTTTCGAGTGAAGATTATGGAAATAGAATCGGGTTCAGTTTGATTCAAAAAACTTTTTGTGACCGGATTTTTGTTAGCTAAGCGGGTAGCTTTTTTCAAATTCAACCCAGTTAGGGTAGGGAAATTCAGGGACTGATTACCATTCTTTACCCCACATTGTCATGTGGGGCTAATCAAATTAATTCCCTTCAGGAAATAAACTGGAAAAATAAATTCAAAGTGTTCGCTGTTTTTCATCACTAAGGCTAAGCTCTTTAGGAATTTACCATTGATATTAGATTTGTGGCCAATATCTAACTTGCACCCGTAAGCTGCAAAAAAGGAGAAAGACAGGATTGAATTTGGTAAGCCAATCTTAAATGTTCGGTGCTGATACATTCGATCCAAATATAGACTCAACCACAAAGTGGTTTAATTTGATTAGCCACACATCGCTATGTGTGGACCATATTTGACATTTTCATATATCCTTTCAACCCTGACAGAGCCTGTCCCGAAAATCGGGAGGTTGAATTTGAAAGACCTCTACCAACTTATTCCTTTAATTTTAACATCTGAATTCCATTTTTTGGATGAATGCAAGTAGATTTTCAAAGAGGAAGGGATTCGGATAAAACCCCCAAGGCAATTAATATAAAATTCCTCACCAAAAGGTCGTTTTTACCTAAAATTCCAAAAATTAAATTTATGTTTGGAGTATGCTGGATAATCGCCCAATTCATCCGAAAAATACAGGATTAAAATATCCATACTTTTTTGTTTCTGTCTTCATAATCTTCTATTTCAGTACTTTAGATTCTTATGCCCAAAAACCTCATGTTGATAGCAGCCTATTTAAAGAAGGTTTGCTTGAGTTAAAATTCAATGATAGTTGGCGATATCAGCCCGGTGATAATTTGCAATGGGCAAATCCTGATTTTGATGATTCCGGTTGGTACAACCTAGATCCTATTGGCTTAAAAGCTTACCAAATGCCGGATAGTTTGTGGTCGGGGTTTGGTTGGTGGAGGATTACCTTTACTGCCGATCCAAATACCATTGAAGCAATTGAAAGGCTATATTTTTACTCATGGGGGGCAGCAGAAATTTATTTGGATGGAGAGCTAGTGGCTAGCTACGGAAGTTTTTCACCTGCTAGCCAACTGGAGAAAACATATACTCCCGACTATGATGGAGACAGACCATTGAAAATCACCCCAAAAGTTGTTCATACCTTAGCTGTTAGATTTTCGAATCATCAGGCAAAAAATAACTTTAAAATATTTAGGTACTTTTCTGAAAACCTAGGCTTTGATATTGGCTTTTCCTCGACAGTCAGGGCCAAATATTCAGACTTTCGGTATGCCAATAGCTTTGCGACATTGTCAGTAATCGTAGTGGTGCTTTCTATCCTGTTGTTGTTGCATGTTCTCCTATATTTCAAATTTAGGAGAGAGGAACCTTACCTAGTTATTACGCTCATCACCTTTTTCTTTTTATGTGCAGCCGTTTGTGCGCATATTCTCCTCTTTTTTGAGCTCAACGGTTTTACCAATCCAATTTTCAGTAGCATTTTAAATTCCACTGCTTTTGGTTTGGGTTTTGGGCTTTTACCCTATTCGCTAAGCTCCCTATTTAGAATACAAAAATTTTATTGGACCAAGCACCTGGTTTGGTTAGCACTGTTTAGGACTGCTAATTATTTTATACCTGTTTTCAATTTCATTCTTTTTGATGCGACCATCATACTTGCCGTCATTATTTTGATGGTCATCATCATGCGGATTGCCATTAAAGAGAAAAATAAGGGGGCGCTTTATGTAACATTTGGCGCCATAGGTACTTCTGTTTTCTTATTGGTCAATAGGATGGTCAATGCTGAACTCATTACCCTGAGCACATTCTTATATTATGTAGACCTGATTTTGCTGTATATCAGTTATCCTTTGGGCATTTACATTTATATCACCAATCAGTATGGCAGGCTTTTCCTTGCGATGGAGCAGGAGGTGGAAGTGCGGACCCAACAATTGAATGCAACAATTAGAGACCTGACCAAAACCCAAAATGAGCTTTCATTAAAAAACAATCAAAATGTCTTATTGCTTAAGGAAATTCATCACCGGGTAAAAAACAACCTGGAAGTGGTGTCGGGCTTACTGGCCCTGCAGTCCGCAAAAATGGATGACCCTACCATGCAGGAAGTCATGCTGGCAAGCCAAAACAGGGTACATTCTATGGGTATTTTGCACCAAAAGCTTTACCAAAGCGAGCATTTGGCATTTATTGAAATGAAGAATTATTTCGAAAACCTCTGCATCAATATCCTGGATTCCTACAATGAAACCGACAGGATAAAAGTCAATATTGAAATGAAGGAACTTGAAATGGATGTGGATACGGCAGTGCCATTAGGCTTGATTGTCAATGAGCTGCTTACCAATGCACTGAAATACGCTTTTCCCAAAGGTGAAAAAGGAAATATTGAATTGAGTTTGAAAAGTTTGAATGAAGACAATTTCCAATTGAAAATCAGTGATAATGGAGTGGGTAAACCTTCGGATGAAAAAGCTAAAGGCACGGGCTTTGGCACCCAGTTGGTTAATCTGCTAACCCGTCAGATTGATGGGAAACTGATGCAGGATGTCAGCAATGGAACCATGATTTTAATCAATTTTAAACGACAAGTAGCGGCTGGGGCCGGTCAGGTATAAACTTTGATTGGGAATATTTTTATACCATTGACATGAATCGGAGCGGACCGTCACCCTGTATTCTAAGATTAAAGCAAGTGAAATAGTACAATTTTTCATTTCTTATGCGGCATACTTGTAAATATCCACGTAAGGAGTATCTCTAGTTATGACTGCAAATACCCTTGCCAACAGCTTGTTTCTGATGATGTTTAATGTACTCATGCTGTTTTTGCCTTTTTGAATTCTGTTTTCATAGTATTGTTTCATTTCAGGGTTATGTTGGATTGCTGAACCGGCGCACATGGTCAATAGGGATTTGATTCTTTTGTTTGCTAATTTGCTTGTTTTGGTTCTTCCATTGAATGTGCCAGATTGATTGGGAAAAGGTGCAATGCCTGCATAGCTGGCAAACTTTCTCCAGTTTTCAAAAGAGGAAAATCCTTTTGTCAGGATGATCATCACAATGGCCGTCTGGGGTCCAACCCCTTTGATGGAATTTATCAGCTTGTACTGTCTTGAAAGTTCTGTGTCCTCTATTATTAATTTTTCGATATGCTTTTCAACCCTTTCAATTTGGACATCGAAGCACTTTATTATCTCTTGTTGGGATTGAATGTATACTTCAAACCCATCATCGGAGAACTGGCTCCTGTATTCTCCAAGCCTGGTCTTATAAGCTGCTCTTTCCTTCACCATACGCTCCCTGAGTGAAGAAAGCTTCTTTAATTTTTCCAAGGTCTCCGAAGGCAGTTTGTAAAGTTTGATCTTTTCCCTTTTCTCATAAACATACTCCGCAATATCACGTGAATCGGCTTTGTCCGACTTCCCCCTTCTGATCCCCAGGGATCTTTTGAGCTCAAGCCCGGGAATCACAGCAAAAGAAAAGTCTTTGCTGTCAAGAAACAGAATAAGATTCTCAGAGTAAAGACCGGTATGTTCAAAACCAAAAAGCAATTCCGAATGGGGAAGCTTTCCTGCTTTATCCATGATCCATTCGATCATGGCTATGAACCCTTGTTCATCATTACTGAAAACTTTATGGCAACCGATAGGTAATAGATAAACATCAAGTGTAGACTTACTGACATCAATTCCGATAAACAAATTAAATTTCATAACTTTATGTTTAAGTTTAACAAATTAAGTTGCCGAAACTAAAACCTTTAGAAGGCCTGAGAACCTAAAATTCTAACTGGTTATTTTGGCAACCATTTAAAGAATGGGGACTAATACAGGGTTTAGGCCTAAAGCCTAGACGAAGGATAAGTTCACCCCATTCTTTTTTATTCTTAAAGTTAACTTTATCCACACTTATCAACAAGTTACCAGTCTCCCCCCAGACCCCCCTCAATGTTGATAACTATAACCATATATCTTAGAAAATTACTATTTTGTAAATCTAAAGGACG
>NZ_JBGSXS010000214.1:0-5608 GCF_041751335.1 Aquiflexum sp. | reverse complement strand
GGTCAGGAAAAACACCTTCCTCATGAAGCTTGGCATGTGGTCCAACAAAAACAGGGAAGAGTGAAGCCCACGCTTCAAATGTCAAAGTCAAGCGGTAATCCCGCCTTTGCGGGAAAAGGTGGCGTGAATGTCAATGACGATGCAGGATTGGAGAAGGAGGCAGATGTGATGGGGGGGAAGGCTTTAGGGAGTATTTCTAGTGAATCCTCTCCAAACATTTATGGTCTAATTCAGATAACCGGTTATCCTGTAATCCAATGTAATGATGGAATGAAAGAAGAAGTGAATCTAAAAAAGACAAAAAAGAGATATCGAAAAGATCGTTCTCCACTTCATCCATTAACCCCTACAACAGAGGAAAATATTGTGAGTGATGCAATTAGGGTACGTGATTATCTTCGTGATATGGACAATATTGTTAAACCAGCTTTACAACAATTAGAAAATGACATTCTTGAGCAAACCAAAATGAGTACAGCGAAAAAGCCAAATTCTCGTCACTTGACAAAAGCATTGGCAGTTCGGGAAAAACAATGCGGTTTGGCTCCAACCAAAAGCAACTATACTCGCATTTTATCCTCCAAAGATTTTGCGGCAGAAGCGGCTAAAGGAGCGCTTTTTAATGATTGGGGAGCATTGACAGCGGCGTTGGAACATGGAGAATTCACTCATCGGATTCAATGGTATATTATTATGTTTGCTATGAGCCATGGTTTTAATAGTGATATAGCTTCCTCGCCATCCGAAGGTTTCACTCACACGCCTAAGGAGTTACTTATTGCAATCAATGCTGGAGGAGTTTCTTTAGAACAAAAGGAGGTTGGTAATTCGGGAATTCGTCCAACAAAACAGAAAGATGGTCATGGACTTTGGGATGTTCTTTTCGACAGACCGTCATTAGGGATAAAAAGTAGTTTAACGAAAGAAAATATAGAAATCGGAATTACAGATCCTGAGCGCTTCATGTATATGCTTGATACCCGGGAGGAAGGTGTTCCTGAAGTTTATAAACCTATTTTTGGGAGTTTAAAGGGTGAAGCTCCTGTGCTTAGTGAAATCCTTTCAAGACGTCAGGCCTTGCGTCGAAAACAAAAAAAATCAGGAAAGAATAATTCCGGACTGAATCCAGAGGAATTCGAAAATCGAAAAATTGCCAGTGGCCAATACGAATTAGAAGGCAAAGGACTTTTGGTAAGGAATCAGGCTCAATCTTTGGTTGGAAGTAAGGCTAAAGATGAGAAGTTTGTTCCATATGCAAAAACCGTGAGTATAGAATAATCAAGGCAAATCCTTATACTCATACTTCCTGCTCATATGGATTCGGTAGATGACAATACCGAATACCACGCCAATCAATAATATCAGCACCAAGACCCAGACAGCCACTGCCTCACTTCCCGCTCCAAAAAGGGTGAAGTTACCATTGAAGAACAATTGTAAAAAGAGGGAAACAAACATCAAAAACGCAACTATAAATGAAGTAATGGTCAATATTCCTCTCAGATTCCATTCATCTCCGTATCTTTTTAGTCCAAAAAATATGATACCTATCAAAATAAGTAAAATCACCAACAAAGCCAAGGAAACATAGCCATGAATAGTAGTATAATAGTCCCACCGCTCTATTAGGCATACACAATAGGCTTCTGACAGCAGAAAATTTTCATACGGATCTAAAGAGGAATCGTAATGCGAATGGTAGAATTCATCCCAGAAGCTTTCTATACCATATCTGGTAATCAGGGAATCTCGCTTTGGTTTATCACAAACCTTATATTCACAATAGTTCTCTGCACCGTCATTGGGGTCTCCAATATATATATCATTGATGGCTGCCCATTGCATGTCATCATAATACAAGTCCAGAAAATTCCAAAGTGTTCTTTTCTTTTCCTTTTCAACAGCTATCGGCTTTCTGGAAATCAAAACAGAATCCACCTCAACCATTGCTGCCCCCAATGCATCCCACAATTCACTGAAGCCATCATCATAGCCCAACCCCCAAACGGCTACTCCCCCTAATGATTGATCAAGGGCATAGTTGTATTTTTGATAAAGACTGTTTCCATCTTCAAACCAAATGGTATGCATCTGATTTTTTTCATAATAATGATAATAAGAAGATACCTGTACTGGATCAAACCCATAAATGGGTAATACTTCAAATTTGCTCAAATCCCCGAACAAATCCCTGACCTTTCTGTACTCAATATATTTTCCCAATCCTGTGGCTGGACTGCCTTCAAAGAAATCAGGAACAGGCCAACTGATTCCCAAATAGGAAACCGTCATAACCAGTTTGGAAGGGGTGACTTTCCCATTGGTATAAAAAGAAAAAGTCCCATCAATACTTCCGGAACTTCTCCCCTCCTCCACAAATAAGGGGCTTGGAGATCCGGAAAAAGGGGATTCACGGACATTCAGTTTATCAGTTTGGACCAAGTAAAAATCCACCTTACTATCCAGATTAGGAAAGTCATACGCAGTAACCCTGTTCCTGTCTACAAATGAAGCTATGGCTGGGATAGAAACGGTAACCAAAAATCCAATCTCCTTATTGGATAATTCCTCTTTTAATTTGCCGATAAAACCTGAAAATAAATCTCGGTCCCTTGGTGCCAAGTCTTCAAAATAAATATTTATCCCTCCCAAATTCAAGGATGATTTCAAATCTAACAGCTGTCTAAAAAGATTTTCCTGAGAAGATAAATTTCTTAAAAACCTACCTGTCTCCACTTGGGACTTACTGTAAATGGATAAGGACAACCCTACATCATTCTGATAGGTCAAATTGGGAAGCTCACTGTTTTTTAGCTTTTCAATGTCTTGGTGATTTTTGGGATTACCGTCAATACCCAACTCATAACCATAATAAATGAGATCTGTCAAAAAATTAAAATTATAATCTTTAATAGCATTATCAACCCAGGCATTATGCCAACCAAAAACTTTCGCTTTAGTATGTAGACAAGTTTCATAAGTAACAGCGGTGCTGTCATTTATCTGAAATTCTGAAATCACTCCCGCACCTGTCCCACATTTGAATTGGATTTTTTTGATTGCCTGCAGTTTTTCAAGTATTTCATTCCGCTGTGTTACATTTTCTTTTTTGGCACTATCCACCAATCCTTGTAGGACAGCTCCCATTTGGATTTTCAGTGAATCGACTGTGCTTGAAGCAGATTTGATCTTGAGGTCTTCGAATATTTTATCAATTTGGTTTTTTAAAAATTGACGGGAAGAATCGTTTTGCTCCAGTTCCTCTGTCAACTGCATCAGCCTTTCAGCGATTGCATTCACTGTTAAAGAATCAATCCTTAAATCTTCATTTTCAGTCAATTCCCGAATTAATTTTATAACCTTCTTTCTTTCATTGTATTTTCTGTTTTCACTAAATCTAAAAGGCTGTATAAGATTGTTTAGGAATCCTTCCCTCTCCTTTTCTTTTAAATTGTTGGGATCTTCCAAAATAAGTTTTGAAGGAGGCACTTGTGAAAATGCTTTTTCATTGATAAAACCAGCAAAGAAAAGTAACAAAAGGAAAAATGATCTAACCATTCCCTTTGGAGATTTTTTTTGATAAATGGGTAATATTTTTAGGTCCCTTTTCATTTGCGCCAGTTTATAATGATGGGCTTTTCCATCCATGGAAGCTTTACCATGTTGATATTCCAGCTAATAAAGTCCATCAATGCATCTACACCTTTATTTTCCACATTGAGAATGATCTGACTATCTTCAAAAACCAATTCCCCTTCCCTTTGCAAAAAGGTAACCTGAAGTGCTTCCGCTGTAGAGGTATTCAATTTTCCCCAATTCTGAAGCATTCCTTTCAGAAGACTTTCAGAAAGATTTTTCTCATCATCAGTCAAGACAATTCTAGGCTCAAGGTGAGTTGGGGAAGGCATACCTACAAGAATTTTGTTCAAAACCAAGTCATACTCTGGAAAATCAATGTCTCCAAAAGCAAGGTGTTGGAGCAGATATACTGCTCGGTTTTGTGTTTTTTCATCTATGAAACGGTTACCTTCAAGCATCCCTAATCTACTGAAAAGCATGGTCAAAAATGGCCAGGTCAATACCAAACCTGAATTATTAATGATCACCTTCTGTCCTGTAGTGATAATTTCGGTTTTCTTTTGTACCTGCTGTTGGATCGCATCCAGTTTATAGTTTTTCTTAATGACAATGGGAAGCTTAATCTGTAATTTTCTCTTTGTAATTTCTTTTTGCAAACTATTAAAAATTCTATCCCAATTAAAAAGGGCATATTTCCGTTGGATAAACAGAAGAAAACTTCCATGGAACTTTTCGGGATCAAATGAATTTGATTTACTCGGATATTGGATTGCAAATTCATAGACCATTCTTCTCCATTTACTTCCAGTAAGATTCCCAAAATAGATATATGGGGCGAATTCCAATAAATCCTCAACCTGTTCTTTTATTTTAATATTCTCGCCAAAAAACTTTTGGGTCAAGACTCCATCTTCGTGGTAATAAACAGTTTTTTCTAGCAGGTTTTTATCTCGGGAATATTTTTCCAACCAATCTTTTAATTGGATTTTATCAAAGTGCTTTTCAAAATTGGAATCACTTATGTCCCTATGATCTGATTTTTTATCTTTCAAAAAATCAGATCTGAAATATTTTTTTCCCAAAACCTTGGTCAACTTGCTTTTGATTTGGGCATGATATTTTGGGGAAATTTGATTTTCCAGTTTAATCATATTCTCCTCGTCCGCAAACAATAGCCTTAGAACTTCAAGTTTGTCTTTATCAAGTCGGATTTCTTTTTCGTCCAAAGAAAGGACAAGCTCATTCATCTTTTTAACATGAGACCACCAAGGTAAATAACCTTTTTCGAACCAGAAGCGGAGAATTTCAAATTTGAAATCCGAGTCCCAAGGTATCTTTTTATCCAAATTGGAAAATAAAATCAAGTCATCATCAAAAACTGAGGCATTCAAACCTCGCTGCTTTAAAGACTCAAAAATCCATCTCGATTTTGGAGGAATAGCTAAGGTTGTATTTCTGGGTAAATAAAAATACAATTTTTTATTTTTTAGCCTGCTTTTGATCTCATTGGATGAGGCAGTAAAAATCCTCATATTCCAAATCTCCTTATACCAATATATATCAACCAATCTCCTTTCTTGCCTTCTTCCCATGGTGATATTTTTTAATTGACTCTTCAAATATCTCTGTAAATGCTTGGTATACTCAGCTTCACCAGGAATATAATTTTTGAAATCTCTGACCAAAATTTCCCAATTTGCTTTGGTTTGAAAAAATAGAAAATAAGGGGAGTTTTGATCTCCTTTTGAAAATATCAGCGCAGCAAGCAAATCAAACGGGTAATCCAGGGAGGTTATTTTCTTGGTGCTAAAATTCAGCTTTTCGGCAGGAAATTCCTTAAATGCATTTGAAAAACCCTCGAAATATCTGTCAATGTAATTCAGGAAAACTTCAATATTGCTTAAGTCCAACAATGTTTTGAAGGAATGGATAAGTTGGTATGCAGGTGAAGGTTTTAATATGGATTCTATGATTATTGAATCATCAAGTTTTAAGAATGCTAAAAAAATCTGTTTTAATTCGAAATGGG
>NZ_JBGSXS010000213.1:0-6304 GCF_041751335.1 Aquiflexum sp. | reverse complement strand
CCGACCCTCTGCTTGTAAGGCAGATGCTCTGAACCAACTGAGCTAAACTCCCAATAATAAAATCAACTGATTCGAGCCACCGACTCTTCCGATTTAAGATCGGAATGCTCTGAAACATCCCGATAGCTATCGGGATAAACTCCCAATAAAAGAGGTAAATGATAAAATCTGTGGGAGTTGAGGGATTCGAACCCCCGACCCTCTGCTTGTAAGGCAGATGCTCTGAACCAACTGAGCTAAACTCCCGAAATTTAAACTTTTCTGATTAAGTTCAAAACCTTCTGACTTTTTCGAAATTCTCTGAACCATCCCGATAGCTATCGGGATAAACACCCAGATGAAAAACCATTCTCCTTCAGAACGGAGTGCAAATGTAAAATTAAATTAGTACGTAGACAAAAAAAGAAATTTATTTTTCTGGTTTAAGTACTAATCCATTGATTTTGAATTATTAAAATTTATTCGTTCTAATCGATGTTTACCATAAACCCCGCCTTAAACCACCTTCCAGGCATCTGGACAAACCCTGCTTCAATATAATCTGTATTGGTAATATTGGAAACTTCCACAAAAAGACCGAATTTTTTTAATCGATTATAATCCAGTCTAGCATCCAAAAGAAAATAAGGATCCAAAGCGATTCTTTCCAAATACCTGCCTTTA
Organism: Aquiflexum sp.; assembly: GCF_041751335.1. Classification (GTDB taxonomy): domain Bacteria; phylum Bacteroidota; class Bacteroidia; order Cytophagales; family Cyclobacteriaceae; genus Aquiflexum. Next base: position 5,641 of record NZ_JBGSXS010000213.1, on the reverse strand, counting down.
ACTGTCAATTCCGCTTTTTTGAAGAATTCAGCATTGATTCCTCCTATAAACTGGTTTTTGAGGGAATTCAAGGCAAATCTGGATTCCACACCTTCGGGTTGGACCAAATCAGCATTGATATAATTGTAGCTGAATGAAATGTCCTTGATCTTAACATTTTCCAAGCCCAAGTTTACCAAGTATTGAAAGGATGTTTCCAATCCATTGAAGGTTACCTGACTGATATTTCCTGGTGTCCATTGGTTGGGATTCGGTTGTACTGTACTAGGGGCACGGGTATAATCAATCAGATTTTCGGTAAATCGGTAGAAATAAACTATTTCAGCCCTAAGTCTTGATTTGTTCAGTTTCCAACCTACTTCAAAGTTTCTGGCCTCTTCTGGCAATAGATTTGGATTACTGGTGTTACTGGCATCCTGATAGTATAACTCTGTGTAGGATGGGATTCTAAAACTGTTACCAATATTGCTGTAAATCCTGGATGTTTCATTCAATTGAAATCCGATTTCAGCTCCTGGAAAATGTCTCCATCCATATTGACTGTAATAATTGGAATATATCCCTGCCCGCAGGTCAAACCTGTCCAGAAATTCAACCCTATGCTCTGCAAATACGCCCAGCAAACTTCTGCTGTGATCTCCCAAATTGTTGCTTTCAATGACTTCTTCCCGACCTTCAAGGCCGAATCCGGTAACTCCAAATTCAGAGGTATAGGAACTGTTCAACTCCAGTGCAAAAACATCTGATACGTGGTTGTTGGTGAAAAATTTAGGTTCATATCTGCGCAGCCTGAATTCATCTATATTTCTTCTCCAATACCCCCTTGTTTGGAAATAGAGGTCGTTATGGCTGTAGGTATGGCTCAAAGATGAAAGGTAAGTCTGTATACTTTCCCATTGGTCGGGAAACCTGTCGGTGTAAAATCCATTGGCCCCAAATTCCCTGTCGCTGTATCCAAACATGGCATTGAGCTCATTTTTTTCATTTATTTCATACCCGGATTCATAGAAAACATTGGTGACTTTGAAATCTGAGTTGTACCAATGCCCATCTGAAGCGTCATGGGAGACTGAAATGGTCTGTCTGTAATTACCTATGGGCAAGGATGAGACAATATTCCCTCCCCTCATTCCGAAATCACCTCCAAATCCCTGTATCTGTAAGCTCCTTGTTTCGGGAAGGGCAGTGATAATATTGATGGCACCTGCAAATGCATTTTGGCCGAAGATCCTTGATCCAGGACCTTTCAATACTTCAATTCTTTGGATGGACTGCAAGGGTACCGGAATAGTCATCATATGATTGCCAGTCTGCGGATCAGTCAGTTTTATTCCGTTGATCAGCATCAGGGTCTGTTCAAAACCGCCTCCTCTTATACCGATATTAGCCTGAACACCGCTGACACCTCTTTGCCTGACATCAATTCCGGGGGTGAATGCGAGCAGTTCCTGAATGCTTCTGGCCGGGGTGGTTTCTATTTCTTTTCTTTGGATGACACTTATATTTCTTGAAACCTTATTGAAAGGAATCCCGATCCTGTTTTCCATTACCGTAATCTCGCCCAATTCAACTTCCGTGCTGTCCTGATTGGCAAAAACCATGTTTAATGAAATGAGGATAGAAATTAAAGTAAAGTATAATTTCATAAGTAGTTGTGGTTTTTTTCAAGGCAAATTACAGAGGATTAAAATCTAAAAACAAATCACAATTTCTGATACTATTATTTCATTAAAAACATTCTGATAGTCCGATTGATTTTTTCTTATGGGAGCAATCTGTATTTTAGCACCTTAGTTTATTAAATAAGGAGTTTTCCATGAGATATAGATTTTATAAAATTTTCGTATTAATCCTTTTTTTTGGTTTTGAGGTGTATGCCCAACAGGTAAAGGACAATAGAGATGCTGCATTTACTGAATTCGGTTACAGACAAGGTTCGGCATACAGGACAGCTTCGGGAAAACCCGGGCCTTCGTATTGGCAAAATATGGCAGATTATGTCATTGAAGTCACCTTGAATGACTCTACACATACTATCAAAGGAAAAGTCAGCATCACCTATAAAAACAACAGCCCCGAAAACCTGGATTTTGTTTGGCTTTATTTGGAGCAGAACAGATTTACCGAAGATTCCAGAGGCTCCCTTACAACACCAATTCAGGGCAACAGATACAGTGGTGATCTCGATGGCGGATACAAAATCGAAAATGTGAAAGCCCAACTTTCTGGTAGAAACAAACTTGTTTCTAATGATTATTTGATCAATGATACCAGAATGCAGGTCTCATTTGCAGAACCACTTCCGGCCAATGGAGGCCAGGCAGTCATCTCTATGGACTTTGAATACAAGATTCCTGAGAAAGGCATGGACAGGATGGGGCGACTTAAAGTAAAGGATGGAATCATTTATGCTTTGGCGCAATGGTATCCCCGATTGGCGGTATTTGATGATGTGACAGGATGGAATACAGACCCTTATTTGGGTGCAGGGGAGTTTTATTTGGGTTATGGTGATTTTGAATATAGGGTAACTGTCCCCTCTGACCATATTGTAGTTGGTTCAGGAGAATTGTTGAATCCTGGGCAGGTGCTTACCAAAGAGCAGCAAAACAGGATGAAAAAAGCATCAGATAGTGATGAGCGGGTGTATATCATCAGTCCTGATGAAATAACAGATTATGCCAATCACAGGGCTAAACAAAGTGGTACCCAAACCTGGCATTTCAAAATCAAAAATTCAAGAGATATCGCTTTTGCCTCTTCAAAAGCATTTATTTGGGATGCTGCCAGAATCAACTTGCCAAGTGGAAAAAAAGCCATGGCACAATCAGTTTATCCAAAGGAAAGTGATGGACAGGATGCTTGGGGAAGATCTACCGAATACGGCAAGGCGTCCATAGAACATTACTCCGAAATGTGGTATGAATATCCTTATCCTGTAGCGGTCAATGTCGCAGCGGACATCAATGGTATGGAATATCCAGGGCTCAATTTCTGTAGCTACATGTCCAAAGGCGCTAGCCTTTGGGGAGTAACGGACCATGAATTTGGCCACAATTGGTTTCCCATGATTGTTGGTAGCAATGAAAGAAGGCATGCTTGGATGGATGAAGGCTTCAATACTTTTATCAACTATTATAGTTATCTCGCTTTCAATGATGGGGAGTATACCAATAACCTGATTCAAACCAGAAGGTATCTGGGTTGGCTGACCAATAAGGATAGGGAACCCATTGCCACCCATGCAGACCGCACCCAAACCAATAATCTAGGAATGGTGGCATATATGAAGCCGGCCCTTGGTCTGATGATGCTGAGGGAATATATCTTGGGCCATGGAAGGTTTGATAAAGCTTTTAGATCTTATATCAAAACATGGGCATATAAACATCCTCAGCCTACAGATTTTTTCAACCACATGGAAAATGTGGCCGGGGAAAATCTGGATTGGTTCTGGAAAGGCTGGTTTTATAGCAATGCCAATATTGACCTGGCCATCAATGCGGTGTATCCCTATGGAGCCAATTATATAGTGTCACTCTCCAATCTCGGGGAAATGCCCATGCCAGTCTTATTGGAAATCACCTATGAGGATGGGGAAAAAGAAAGAAGGATGCTTCCTGTAGAGATTTGGTTCAAAGGCAACCAATGGAACCATTTGCTCAAAGTGGATAAAAAAGTGGTATCAGTGGAAATTGATCCGGACAAAGTCATTACCGACATCAATGCCGGGAACGATAAATGGCCGAGTGGGGTGTATAGGGATTGAAAAAAATGAGGAGGCTTTCTTCTAATTTCGTCTTGTCGCTTTTTTAAAGTTTTAATGGAACGCTGATAACGCAGATTTAGCTGATTTTACTGATTTCTTTATCTGCGTGAATCAGTAAAATCAGTTTCATATGCGTTCCATTCTATTTCATCCCATCAATCCACTCCCTAATCAATCCAACCCCTTCTTCATGGACACTAACTCTGCCCAACTCCGGCATGGCTGCACCGACTTTGTTGGTGGACATCCGGAAAGTTATGATGGATTCATCCGCTTTTCCTGGATAAATGGCATATTTGAAAGACCCTGCTCCAAAACCGGCAGCAACAGGAGTTTTAAAAACCCCAAGTTTCATAGGATCTGTTTCCTCATAGTCCAAAAAAAGCCCCGAAGTACTTGCAGGCCCTTCAGCCCGATGGCAATGGGCACAGTTGATGTCGAGATAGGCTTTGGCACGCAATTCCAATGGTTGGGAAACATCGCTATAATCTACCATTGTGGGGTATTGGTTTAAATCCTGAATCTTTGGAAGAAATCCCACTTCTGACCATTTGACCAATTGGTTTTTGCTTTCCTCTCCGAATCGGATGGCATGGTTGAGGTATTTTGCCTTTACCCCAATGGGGACCATGACTTCATTTTCGTTGTGGCAGCTTTTGCATTGGTTTTTGTTGGGCACGATATAGTTGATGACCTGTTCATTGCCGTTCAGGTCTGTCCAACTCACTTCTTTTTCCGCACCGACTACCTTGTATTCTGCCTCGGTCTGATCGTCTTTCCAGATATAGGGAAATGCTTCCCATACTCCCTGTCGCTTGACCATCAGCCTGGTTTCAATGATTCTTTTTTCCCATTCCGGATTTCTGAAATCTAGCGGGTAATAAAAATTCTTGATAATAATGGTCTTGTCCGGAAAATCAAAAGAGCCTCCCAGGTCTTGTTTGATGATGGCAGAATTACCTTCAGGCATCCAGATATATCGTGATTTAAAAGCATAATCTGTGAACAGGGAAGATGAAGGTTTATAATAGACAAGTTCCCCGCTTGGATTCAATGCCCTCAACTGACCTTTGAAAAAACCATACTCCGAAAGGTTTTTAAAAGGGATCTGACTGAAATCAATTTCTGCGATATTGATATCCGGGGCATCGGTATATTCGATCTGCACCTGCTCTTCCACAGTTTTTTCCTGCTCCTTTTTCCCGGAGCAACTAAAACCCAATATCAAGAAAATTAAACTTAATGGAATATATCGCTGACTGAACTTCATGAGGTTATAATTTGGCTACTGCACTAACATCGGTTTTGATTACCGTTTCGCACTGGAAGTGGGTATAATCCTTGGATGCTTTGATATTGTCCTCGCCTTCCCAAAGGTCAAAAAGCGTAAAATGCAGTTTTTCCATACCTGATTCCCTGATGCACACCTTCATAGGATTTGATGAAATGTTGTCACTGATGTTTTTGTCCCAAAACCCATCGTAGATAATATCCTGGGTTTTTCCTTTGCCATGGGCATTATAGACGGAAATCAATTGTCCGAATTCTTTTGTCAGGTCAGGTATTTTCCATGACCTTTTGTAGTCATTACCATGAACATAGATATTGGATGTAAATGGTGACCAATTTGGCGCTTCAGCGGGAAACCCTGTGATATGGTAATTGGCAATGGCTACTCCGACAGTTTTGTTTTTATGAATTCTATTATTGTATACTTCCACATCCTTTGCTGCCAAAAGTATGATTCCCGATCCGGGAGGAATCATGGTCACGGTGTTTCCGTTGGGTTCATCACTTAGTGGTACGGCAAAATTGACATGGTTATTGGAAATGACATCATTGTCATAAATCTTGGTGCCACGACCCTCAGCT
>NZ_JBGSXS010000212.1:0-9597 GCF_041751335.1 Aquiflexum sp. | reverse complement strand
CCATATCCCAAAAGTGTTGCCAAGGTATAGCCCAAAACCAACCATGGAAACGCCTGCCAACCAAATATGAACCCGGACAATCCAGCGATCAAAGTCGTAGGCATCAATGCCAATCCCATAAGAATTATGCTGACCAAAAGTGCGATGGTGACAGTAATGAAATCTGTGAAATCCATCTGAGATAGGAAGTTGGAATTCTTGACTGCCAATGGGACAAAAACCACTGAACCTATGGAAGGCATGAAACTTACCCAAAGAAGTGCCAAGGCCACCACAGGGTTTTGTTTTCCAGCCAATCTGAATTCCTTGAATATCCCTTGCTTTTTTTCCATCTTTGGGCCACCTAACCGCAAAGGAAAGAAAATCTTTTTCTTCAGACCAATAGTTCATTTGATTTCGATCAAATCCCAATAGAAAGGAACCTTCTGGCCTGGTTATGTTTTATTCAATCATGATTATCCCCTTTTTTATAGGCTTAAAAGTAAGACCAAAGAGATGTTGAAATTACCGGTTCACGCCAACTTCCGTCTTACGTCTTCGGTATTCCGTCCCAATAAAAAGAGAAATCAGTTGACTGACATCATTTCAGACAATTAATATTTAGAAAAAAAAATTACAGAAAAACATGAAATTTGGTACCAAAGCAATACATGCCGGTGTAGAACCGGATCCGAGTACAGGGGCGATCATGACTCCTATTTTTCAGACTTCCACCTATGTGCAGCGTTCTCCTGGAGACCATAAAGGTTATGAATATTCCAGAACCCATAATCCCACCCGGACGGCCTTGCAGAATAATTTGGCTGCCTTGGAAAACGGCAAACATGGACTTTGCTTTTCTTCTGGATTGGGAGCGATTGATGCCATCATCAAATTGTTGAACCCGGGAGATGAAGTCATCAGTACCAATGACCTTTATGGTGGTTCTTATAGGATTTTCACCAAGGTTTTTGCGCGTTATGGCATTAAGTTCCATTTCATTTCCATGGAAGATCCAAGGACAATAGAGAATTATATCACTCCCCATACCAAGCTGATTTGGGCAGAGACACCAACCAATCCGATGATGAACATCATTGATATTGAGGAAATCGGAAAGGTTGCCAAGAAACATAACCTCCTGTTTGGGGTGGACAATACCTTTGCTACTCCATTTTTGCAGAATCCTTTGGATTTGGGTGCTGATATCGTGATGCATTCCGTGACCAAATACCTTGGTGGACACTCAGATGTGGTGATGGGTGCTTTGGTGGTGAATGATGATCAATTGCAGGAAAAACTGGCTTTTATCCAAAATGCATGTGGTGCCACTCCAGGACCACAGGATTGTTTTTTGGTGTTGAGAGGGATCAAGACATTGCATCTGAGAATGGAAAGACATTGTGAAAACGGTGCTGCTATTGCCCGATTCTTGAAAGGTCATCCAAAAGTGGATAAAGTCTATTGGCCAGGGTTTGAAGACCATCCCAACCATGACATAGCCAAAAAGCAGATGAGGGATTTTGGCGGGATGATTTCTTTTACAATTAAAGGCAATAAAATAGAAGATGCCCATACCGTGTTGGAGAACCTGCATTATTTTACCCTTGCCGAATCCTTGGGCGGGGTGGAGTCTTTGAGCGGCCATCCGGCAAGCATGACCCATGCCAGTATTCCTAAGGAGGAGCGGGAAAAAGTCGGATTGGTGGATTCCCTGATCAGATTAAGTGTGGGAATTGAGGATATTGAGGATCTGAAAGAGGATCTTGACCAAGCTTTGGCAAAGGTTTGATTATTTAGTATAACTTCCTTTATAGAAAAGGTCTGATGGTATTCCATTAGACCTTTTATGCTCTAGTACCAGTAATCAAATATTGTATGTAACGAAATTCAAAGGATCCATGACAGGAATATCTGAAGCGAAAAAATCAGCGTAATTAGAAGTAATTATGATATCACAATTCCCACTTTTTGCGCAGCTATATTGAAGACCATCTTCATAATCAGGCCATTTGGAATAATCCATTTCAATAAGATTTTCAGGGAAAAATGGAGTTAATTGAAGTAAACCTAAATAGGCATAAGCCCTAAGGGCAGCAGTTTTTGGGTTTTTTATTTTCCGGTCAATAAAGTAAAGCAATTGATAGAAAGTAATGATACTGATATTTCCCTTCCAATGCCCCTTTTGAATTTCAGAAAAAATAAAATCAATAGCATTCTGTTGATTTTTTTCAGCATCCCTGAAATGGAAAGACAATAAGGTATTTGTATCCAAAAATAGTCTTTTCATTTTTCAAGCCTTTACGGACTTTTTTCGTCTTTGAATTAAATGCTTTTCAATTTCCTTCTCAGTTGGTCTTTGACCAGGATCTCTGAGGTTTTGAAGTTCTGGGCTTAATATTATTTCTTTTTTGTCAAATTCCATTAATGCCCTGATATGAGACTCAAATAAGCCACTCACACTTGTATTATTTGATTTAGCATAGTTTTTGGCCCAAGCAATCAATTCTGGGTCTTTGATACTAAGGGTTAATTTTTCCATACGTATGAAATTAAGTTTAATGTTCATAAATATACGTATTGTTTAGATTTAAGTAAAAAAGTTTTAAACAAAAATCAATAATCAAAAAAAATCGTCCGTTGACGGCCAAAATTGTTCGCAATTTTGATCAATTCAAATCATAATCTTCCTCAATTTGCTTGATTTGCCTATTTATGAATGGCACGGGTATGGATAATGGGTTAAGGATTGTTTTCAGATTATTGTTGCTTTTTTGTAAGTGGCGGAACAATTAAAACTACATCAACCAAGAAAACAAAAAACAAATCATGCTAAAAAACTACCTTAAAATTGCCTGGAGAAACCTTTTGAAAAAGAAAGCATACTCCTTTATCAATATTTTTGGATTGGGATTAGGGATGGCCTGTTGTTTCATGATTTTTATGTTTGTGCAGGATGAGCTTTCTTATGATACTTACCATGAAAAAGGAGATAGAATATACCGTTTGACACATGGGAGTCTTCCATCCGAAGACCAACCTGAAAATGCGGGTGCAAATCCTTTTTGGGTTTGGAACAACGCACCCGTGGGACCTGCTCTCAAAAGTTATTTTCCTGAAGTAGACAAAGTGGTCCAGTTTTCCGGCAGCTCTGATATCCTGCTGACCGATGGGGAAAATTCCTATCAGGAAGAGGGCGTATTTTTTATGGATTCGACAGCTTTTGATGTTTTTAGTTGGAAGGTGGTCAAAGGCGATCCCAAAAATGCCTTGACCGCACCATACAGCATGGTGATGACAGAAAGTACTGCCAAAAGGTATTTTGGAAACGAAGATCCGATCGGCAAAACTATGAAAGGAAGTGACTCCCCAGGAAGGTCAAACGCCGGGGATTATACCGTAACAGCGGTTATTGAAGATGTTCCTGCCAATTCCCATTTCAAATTCAACATGCTGTTATCCTTAAGTACATTTAGGCAATATAGGCCTGAAGTATTTGATTGGTGGGGTTATGCAGATTTCTATACTTATTTCTTGGTCAACGAGAATTTTGACCAAACTGCGTTTGAACAAAAAATCCCTGATTTTCTGGCTTCAAGGCAAGATGATCCATTATACACAATCCGTGTCGAGCAGATGAAGGATTTTTATCTCCGAACCGAGGCGGACAGGCAACCTGGAGAAACTGGAAGTCTTTCCAACATTTATGTCTTTTCAGTGATTGGCATTTTCATCCTTGTGATAGCCATGATCAACTTTATGAACCTGTCCACCGCCAGGTCTATGGAGCGTGCAAAGGAAGTTGGAATCCGGAAATCTGTAGGAGCTGGAAGAAAGCATCTTGTATTCCAGTTTCTCGGGGAATCCATCATCATCGTATTTCTTGCAATGCTAGCTTCAATCATTTTTGTGTCTTCCTCATTGCCGCTAATGAACAGCATTACCGGAAAAGAACTGGAGTTTACCCGGTTTATCAGTTGGCAAACTGTCCCTACATTGGTCGGGATTTTATTTGTAGTCGGGATTTTAGCTGGATCATATCCCGCCTTTGTATTGTCAGGTTTCAGACCGGTTCAGATCCTAAAAGGGATTTCTGTAACCAATAGCAGTGGGGTCAGCTTAAGAAAGGGACTTGTGGTTTTTCAGTTCAGCTTGTCCATTATCCTCATTGCAGGAACCATCATTGTGTATAACCAAATGAACCACCTGCTTGACAAAGACATGGGCTTTGATAAAGAACAAATGCTGGTGCTTGATTACAATTATGATGAAATTGTCAACAACAGATCAAGTGCCCTTAAAAGCGAACTGGAATCAAATCCTGCCATTCTATCCACTGCTTTCTCGAGAAGCGTTCCTGGAGGTTATTTCCCTAACGCAGGTACGACAATCCAGAATGCTGATGGTGAAATGAAAACGGAAGGACAGGCAATTTTTCAGGTTGGATTGGATTTTATTACCCATTTTGATATGGAGTTGGTAGCCGGAAGATCCTATTCAAGGGATTTCCCATCTGATTCCACCTCGGCCTTAGTTGTTAACGAAGCTGCTGCCCGTCAATATGGCTTTGCAAATCCTGCTGACATTGTAGGAAAGAAATTTGACCAATGGGGAAGAGCGGGAGAGGTAATCGGAGTGGTTAAGGATTTCAATTTTATTTCTCTCCACCGAACTATTGAGCCTTTGACTTTGCCATTTGAAGCCTATGCCAGTCGTTTCCTTTCTCTCAAAGTGAAGTCTGACAATTTGCAAAAAACCATTGCAGAAGTGGAGGAGGTTTGGAAGAGCATTGCACCTCATAGGCCGTTTTTGTATAGTTTCTTGGATGAGGATTTTAACAAACAATACCTAGCTGATTTCAAATTCAGGAAGATTTTTACCACATTTTCGGTATTGGCTATCCTTATTGCCAGTTTGGGATTGTTCGGTTTGGCTACTTATACAGCAGAAATTAGGACCAAGGAAATTGGAATCAGAAAAGTACTTGGTGCAGAGGTTTCAAGTATAGTCACTTTGCTGTCCAAAGATTTCATCAAACTTGTATTGGTGGCAATTGTGCTTGCAACGCCGGTCACTTGGTATGCTATGAATAAATGGTTGGAGGGTTTTGCATATAAGGTAGAAATCGGATGGTGGGTTTATTTATTGGCAGGAATAGTTGCTGTGATCGTGGCGATGGCGACCATCAGTTCTCAGGCCGTCAGAGCAGCGATGCTGAATCCGGTGAGGAGTCTGAAGAGCGAGTGATGAGAAGGATGAGGGAGGAAGGATGAAGGGTAGAAGCGAGAAGCGAGATGCGAGAACCAAGAATCAAGAGCCAAGAATCAAAGCCTGCCCCGAGTATCGGGGAGCCGAGAAACGAGAAACGAGAGCCGAGAAACGAGAAGTGAGAACCAAGAGGCGAGAGGAGGCAAAGAAGGCTGCTGTTCGCAATTTGGAATGGCTAACGACAGAAAAATAGGATTTGTATTCCTAATCTCGGTTAGACTGTAAACTGGAATTACAAATTCCTTTAATCTGTTCTTACAATTGCAAATTGCGAGGAGCGGGGTTACGAGAATCGAGGAATCATGAATTGTGGGAAAAATGCCGTAGGCATGACCGATGTACTAGCCCGGTAATTTATTGCCGGGTAAATGAATTGAGTATATGTGCTCAAAGTGCCGTAGGCACGGACGAATTAGAATTAATTAAGGTGGATTGAATTGGGATAAGCTTTAGACTAGAGTAATGAAATAAGAACCAAATCCTGTCCTGAGAATCGGAGGATTAAGTTTAAAAATAAAGTCAAATAATAGAATAACTATACCTGTTCAAAGTGGCGAAACAATATCAACCACACTAACCAAAACCAATCAACCACTCTCCATTAAACCTCCATTCCCATGACTCACATCGCTATACCCATCCCAACTACTCCTGGAAAGCAGGACATCCGAATTGAGGTGACGATCAACAACCAAAAACAAGCGCTTCATTACAAGGTAGAGTTGTTTTATTGGGACGATTGTCAAAATCCCCAAGGACACCGAGCTGATTGCCTTTCAGAAATGCTCTCCCATCATGACCCCAATTGGGCACTTTACTATATTGGAGCACCGACGGAGAAGTTTGTGCCGATTACGTTTGTGGAGAAAAGTAACTCGAGGGTGAAATAGGATATAGTAGTAATATTGATATATGCATTGCGATATAATTTGATATAATGCCTTCGGCGATATAATTTCCCACAATCACGGCTATTTTGGAAATTAATATCCATTAATATCAAATATCCATTAATATCTACTTAATAATATTTACATTTATTTCAATCTATTTCCATCATATTTCAGCCTATAAAAATTGACCATACAATCAATAACCAACCATGATAAAAAACTACTTTCTGACCGCTTGGAGAAATATCAAAAGACAAAAATCTTTTTCATCCATCAACATATTTGGTTTGGCAATGGGGTTGGCCTGCTGCCTGATTTTATTGGCATTTGTTAGGCAGGAATTGAGCTATGATCATTTCCATAATGATTCTGATAGGATTTTCAGGGTTGCACAAAGGGTGGATGGAAATGAAAACTGGGCTTGGACGGGAGGCGCAGTTGCCCCTATGATGCTTAAGGAATTTGATCAGGTCGAGCGTGCGGTCAGGATACATCGTATCAGTACTTACCTGAGACCTGCAGATGGGCCCAATCAGGGAGAAAGTTTTAGGGAAGAAAAATTCACTTTTGCGGATGAAGGATTCTTTGAGGTTTTTGACTTTCCATTATTCAGTGGTTCGACAATTGGAGTTTTGGATGATCCATTTCAGATTTTGCTGACTGAATCCATGGCCAAAAAATACTTTGGGGAGGCTGATCCGATAGGGAGGAGTTTGATATCCACAGGCGATTTTGCTTTTGTGGTCAAAGGTGTATTGAAAGAACTTACTTCAAATACCCATTTGGATTTTGATTTTATCACCTCTCTCAACTCTTTTAAAGCAACAGAAAGCTTTCCCCTGACTGCTGAATTCGGAAGTTTTTGGTGGCCCTTTTGTTATACTTATATAAAGTTGAAAGATCCTTCGGATGTCCATTATGTCAACAGCCGCACCATGGAAGCTTCCAAAAAATCAAGATCTGAGGAAGAAGCCAAAAAGTATGTACCATTTTTACAACCGGTGACAGATATCCATTTGGACAATTCTTACCAAAGTGAAATGAGTCCAAGCACACCAAAATCAACTGTGTATATATTCTTAAGCATCGGGATATTCATTTTGATTTTGGCTTGCATCAACTTTATCAACCTTTCTACAGCCCGGGCTATCAAGAGGATGAAGGAAATCGGTATCAGGAAAGTGACAGGTGCCAAAAAATCCCAATTGGTCCTGCAATTTTTTACCGAATCATTTTTGATCAATGTCTTCGCAATGATTTTCGCCTTGTTGCTTGTTGAAATTTTGCTACCGATTTTTTCAGGATTGCTGCAACAAGAAATCCCTTTCAATCTTTTTAGCGATCAACAGGTTTGGATATTTCTGGTCAGTACCTTGGCAGTTTCTACCTTTTTGTCTGGGATTTTTCCGGCCATTTACCTTTCAGGTCTTAAACCAAATTTGATTTTGAAAGGAACTACCTTTCATTCCAACAAGAGTGCTTTGAGACAAAGCTTGGTCGTTCTACAATTTGTCATGTCAGGAATATTGGTTTTTTGTGCAACTGTGGCCTATTTCCAACAATCCTACATGCAGAAAGCTGACTTGGGTTTTGACAGGAAAAACATCCTTTCTATCTCCATGGGAGAGATTTCGAGGTCAAATAGGGAAAGTCTCACCAATGCATTCAAGCAGTTTTCATTCGTGGAAAATGTCCTCGGATCAAGCGCCCGACCGGGAGTGGATGCTGGATGGGGTCCACAATTTTCCTATGAAGGACAAAACCCAAATGACCAAATCTGGATCAACCAACAATATATTGACTTTAATTATTTTGAAACCATTGGCGTTCCTATTGTTGCAGGAAGAGAATTTTCTGAAGAATTCAATGACAAAGGGGATGCATTTAAAATGCGGGAGATTTTTCCAGCTGTCCGAAATAGTGGGTTTATCATCAATGAATCCCTTGCCAAGATGATGGGTTTGTCGCCGGAGGGAAGTCTTGGCAAGCCTATCCAGGTTTTTACTGAAGAAAACGGACAACGTTTTATGGATTTTCATGGGAATGTTGTAGGAGTTGTCAAGGATTATCAGACTTCTGATCTGAGGTTTGCGATCCAGCCGACAGTCTATGCACCGGTCCAAAACGGAATTTCTGATAACAGTTCCCACCTTTAGGTCAAAATCAATACAAAAGATATCCCACTAGCTGCTGCTGCTTTGTCTTCCAAATGGAAAGAGATCAACTCAACGATTCCTTTTGAATATATAGTATTGGAAGACAGCCTGATCAAACAATACGATAGGGAGGCCAGGTTGAGCAACCTGTTGGGATTGTTCGCTTTGTTGACATTGGTGATTTCAAGTCTAGGTTTGCTGGGTTTGTCGATATTTATGGCAGAAGGCAGGAAAAAGGAAATAGGAATACGAAAAGTAATGGGTGCAAGCTCTTTGTCAATAGTGCACCAATTGACCAAGGATTTTCTAAAGCCTGTTATCATTGCGAATTTACTGGCATTGCCAATAGGATATTATATAATGGTTTCATGGCTGGAGCAGTTTGCCAATAAGGTCCAAATGCAGGTAGGGTTTTTCTTCCTTACAGCAACAATTGCCATATTGATAGCATGGCTAACAGTTGCCATCCAATCCTATAAAGCAGCATCTGATAATCCCGTCAATTCCCTTAAATCAGAATAATTTAATGATATATGCTTCGCGATATAAATTGATATAGTGCCTTCGGCGATATTAAAAGATATATGCTTCGCGAAATTTATAGATATAATGCCTTCGGCGATATAATTTCCAACAATCACGGCTATGTTGGAAATTAATATCCATCAATATCAAATATCCATAAATATCTATTACAAAAATATTTCAACAATATTCAAATAATCAACAACCACTAATAGAAATACCATGATCAAGAACAACGTCAAAATCGCAATGCGTAGCCTTTTGAAGCAGAAGGTCTATACGTTTATCAATATTTTGGGACTGGCAGTTGGGGTGGCGAGTTGCGTGCTGATTGTGCTTTTTATCCAGAATGAATTTTCTTATGATAAGTTTTTCCAGGATCAGGACAGGATTTACAGGATGTCTTTGGAGAGGATTTACCCCAACCACTCGACCTATTATGCGATTATTCCCCATTCATTCGCAGGGGTTGCTTTGGATTCTTTTGATGAGATTGAAGCCGCTACCATTGCTTCGAGGAACACCAATGTGGAACTGACTTACATCAACCAAAGAGAGGAGGAAGTTAGGTTCGATGAAGAAATGATCTTGGCGGCGGACAGTTCTTTTTTCAAGGTTTTTGATTTTGAGATACTCAAGGGAAAAACAGAAAACCTGTTGGCACTTGGAAGTGAAATGGCAGTGACTGAGGAATTTGCCAAAAGGTATTTTGGGGATGAGGATCCTATCGGAAAGTTGATCAGGATAGGGGAAAACCTTGAATTTACCGTAACTTC
>NZ_JBGSXS010000211.1:0-7892 GCF_041751335.1 Aquiflexum sp. | reverse complement strand
AGCATTATTGTCCCCTATCTCACCTACATATACATATTGCAACTTTGGATCAGGTCCCGGTCCTACTGCTATGTCTTCCCAATCTCTATTCTTAACTCCTTTGAGTTTAATACTCCCTTTGTCTTTTCCCAAAGTATCAATCAAATACACTAAAGGTTCACCCCCACTGTCATTGTGGGTATAAATAATCCCTGGATGGGTTCTGGAAAAAGCAAGGCCGCTTGCCTCATCTATTTTTTTATTTTTCAAATCCCCAGCTTTCTTGGGAGCAGAAAAAACCGAATCTGCATAAGCCGGTATAAAAGAAAGTTCTTTGGCTTCAGGAACCTTCTGTGAAACTAAAAACGGAATGGAGACAAAAATTAAGTAAGCTTTAAACAGATAATGGAACAATGTATTCATAGATTTTCAACAGTCAAAATTCAGTCCCCTTTCAACTACCTGATGTTAAGGTTTGTTAAAAAAAAACCGGACAGAAAAACTGTCCGGTAAATTTAAGGATAAAATCAAACTGATCTAATCATAACCACTGAAATCCCCTCCACTGATTTGATATTAAAATACGTGATTTTAGTACTTGCTGACAAAGGCGAAATGTCAGTATCATTGGTGCAATCCAATCTACCGAAGTCAGGTTTGGCATTTTCTCTATTCCGGTAATACTGGCAGTTCCTGTACCCCTAAGGTCAAGCACTTCGATGCTAAGCAAAAGCCCCTCAGTGATCTGATCTTCAGCAGACAATTCAAGAGTTTCTCTTACCCTAGCTACCATACATGCATCCTTAAAAAAGGATGTTTCAGGCTAATCAGTACATGAAGCGGCATCCCATCCTTCCAATTCACCTGCAGGAAACTGGTCAACCCATTGCTCAATGACACAAGGGTTGGAAATTTGATTGTTTTGGAGATCCAAAGAAATCTTGTTTTGGAATTGGTCAGACAATGCCTGGGTAAAACCACCTGCTTCAAAAACAGCCACCAAAGGTGTAATATCTGTAATTCCTGTATTTCTGATATTTGACTCGACCAATTTTGTATATTGAGAGAACTGCTTGAACTGTTCATCACCAACTTCTGCATTTCTAAGACTCAAATAGTAAAGATTCACCATTCCATTGAGAGGAGTGATATCTTTAATATTACCACAACGATTGAAATTCAGATATTCAAACTGTGTCATACCGGTCAAAGGAGATAAATCAGAAACAAAAGATTGTCTTAAATTCAAATGCTTTAACGAAGATTTACCTGCCAACCGGGAAATATCCGTGGTAGGTGTTTCCCTTAGGTCCAGAATTTCCAATGCATTCAAGTTCTGTACAAAATCAAGGATTGCCGCTCCTTGGCCTTGAAGGTTCAAATTCATAAGGTACAATTCTTTCAATTTTGTCAGATTTGCAACTGGAGTGAGATTTTCTACATTCGTTAGATTGGCATTTAAAACCTCCAAGTTCGTTGCTTTTTCAAGCCCTGCCAAAGAAGCTACCTGGGTATTGGCTATATTCAATTCGGTCAATTTCAACAGTTCACCGACTGTAATATCATTATTTGCTCCAATTTTAAGATCAGTTCTGATAAAACCTGCAAGGAGTTCGTCTTCAAAATTGACTACTTCATCTTCTGGCATAATGTTGGGATCATCTTCATCGCTACAGGAAAAAGAGAATACAGCCACTGAAAGTGCTATAGCCCAGTATTTAATTGTTGAGAAAGTTTTCATGTTTATTTTTTAGTTTAGTCTTTTGTAATAGAATAATTCAGGAACAATGGAATTTGAAAATTCACTAAGGGTAAAATATCCCCCCTGATGGTCAAAACATATCGCCTCTCCCTGTGCTTCTGCGGGATTGTACGGCGCAAGTGCAGGCACCCTTTGAATCATGTCGATAAATGACTCACTTTCGTTTCTTTTCCAATAAAATATCCTGTCATAATTTTTGATCAGTACTTCATTACCGTCCCTGGATACTGTGCCGGCAGTGGCAACCCTGAACGAAAATGTACCGGCATGAATGGCTGTGGTTTCTTCATTGACATTTTGGGGATAAGGCAATACAAACAGGATTGACCAGAAATCCCTTTTGGTAGCCAAATAGATGTCCTTTGTTTTGGGATCAACCATCAAAGCTTCAGTATCATGGTTTTTGTTAGGGAATTGAAATTTGATCTCATCAAATGGAATTTCGAGATCGATAATTTGCCCCCTATGAGCTTCTTCAAATTTGGGTTCTTCAAATCGATAAATGGAATAATTTCCATAGACCTGATCATTGTCACCTACCTCACCAACATAGAGATAGTCTATGCCGTCTATCGGTCCCGGTGCAATTTCAATATCCTCCCAATCCCTGTTTCTTGTCCCCTTTATTCTGTAAGCTGCTACAGTTTCCCCTGAGTTTACATCCAATAGGAAAATACGGTTATCATTGTTTTTGTCCTGATGGGACCACAAATAACCCGGGTTCTTCCGACTGTAAGCTAAGCCTGAGGACTCTCTCAAAGTAGATTCACCCCTTGATTCAGCCTCAGGAGAAAAGAAGTCAATTCTTTCCATTTCGGCTATTGTATAATCAGTGGTAAATGGTCGATGATTCTCCCAGAATCCAATGGGATCCTCTGCGTTATTACAGGCACAAAGAATTACAAGAATTGCGGAAAGGTAATTTTTGAAGATTTTCATAAAACAAGTTTTGGGAGTATGACCTCCCAAAACTATTGAATTTTATTTTTTGAATTAATCAGCTGCTCCAAATGCACCAAAGAAAGCTTGTGGTCTTGGAGTAGTATAGGTCTTACCGTTTACCAAATAGGAATCATATCTTGGATTAAAGTCAGTTTTGGCGCCAGTCAATGCAGGTGAATCTGATTGCAATCTAAAATCAGCACCTTGAGGCATTCGGCTGACTGTTGAGCCTTCCCGTGCCGCTTGGATATCAAATGTTCCCAAAGCGAAATTGACAAATTTAGGATCATTCTCCCCTACACCACCAGCTACATCAGTACTTGGTTTTGGCTGGTCTCCTACCCTACCGATGGTTCCATTGGAAGGATAAAACTCTTCTACGATGATTTCCACATCTCCATAATAATATTGATAACCCCAAGAAGTATTGGCCAAATCCGGCTGATCATCCGGCGGAACCATTCTCAACCCGTATCGGGAATTCACAACCAGGTTATTGAAGCATTGTCCCCTTGAACCATTTTCATAGTTTAAGGATCCCCCTCTACCTGCCTGTGTTCTTCTCCAACCAGAAGACACAATAGTATTATTGTAAAAATAATTATCTGCCTGAGGAGTTCTACCTTTGGAGTTGGCCACTTTCAATCCGTTTGTTGCTGATCCATAGACAAGGTTAAAACAAAAATCACCTACTGTTCCGGATTTGGTATTGACCGCCTCACCGCCTGTTTCACCATTGAGTTCAAAGGTACTATGGGCAATTAAAGTCTTGGCACCGTTCAATCTGATCGCGTCATCTTTGCTGTATGCAATTCTTGTATGCCATAGGATAAAATTGGAAGTCAAACCATCATCCTGCATATAGATGGCATATCTTGGTTCACCCTCGTCAATTTCACCTTCCTGAACTATTGGATTATTTGCCTCTCCCGGAGCACCGGCATACTCAATATCAGTATATTCAAATACCAAATCCTTCACTGTTTCAGTAGTAGAAAATCCGCCCCAAAGACCTGCAAAGGTATTTGCCGTTGTTCTTCTACCTTCAGGTACTGTAAATCTCACCCTTGCATTTTCTGTCCCATAAGAATACAAACTCCCTCTGATCACTATCTCAGGGCTACTTCCCTGCCTTCCGTCGCCATCAATGATGACCGTAACACCTGATTCTATTGTAAGGCTTTTCCCTTCCGGGATAGTCACATCACCCGTAATGGTATAAGTTTGTCCGGAAGCCCAAGTACCTTCAACATCACCGAACATGTTGTCCTGTGTTGGTAACACTTCTTCATCCGGATCTTCCACAGCGGGGTCCGGATCGTCTTCAGAGCATGCTACAAATCCGAAAATCAGTGCAATGATGAAGAAAGATTTCATCCAATTTGTTAATTTCATAATGGTTTTTGTTTAGTTTATATATTTGGTTTTAATTCTTTTTCAATCTTATTCCTATCCTGTATGATTGTCCAAATCTGTCAGTTCTAACCAAGGTTTCATTTGGATTATCCTGAAATGGGAATAAGGCTCCTTCTCTGGCCAAAGGACTTTTAATAAAGAGTTCATAGGGAGAATCCAGAATGTTGTTGACCCTGACAAAAAATGTAAGGAACCTATTGACCCTTTGGTCAAAGGAAAAATCCAGTTGTGTGATGGGTTTGGACCAATGGTCATTGTCCAGAAAAGGAGAAACAAATTCTATACGCTGACCAGTATAAACCATTGCCAATTGGATATCCGTACCCTTTTCAATATTTTTATACATGACACTCAGATTACCTATATGGTCAGCCTGCCCCTGAAGCGGTCTCGTTTGCATTTCCATTACCTGGATCAATTGTGAAGATTCATCATTAGGGTCTTCCCTTCTATTGGTTATTTTACTGGTAGTGATCTTTGAATTGGTATAGGTATAATTCATCCTTACTCCAAACTTTTGGAAGTATTTGATGAAATCGGCCTCTACACCCCAGTTAATGGCATTTCCGAAATTATTTGGTCTCAAGCTTAAAGGCCCTGAAAAAACGTTTGACCTGACCAGGGTATATTCGATTGGATCCTTAATGTCCTTGATAAATGCACCCAAAAACACTTGCTCGGTCATGGAAGGAAAATACTCCCATCTCAAGTCATAGTTGTTGGCCCTGACCCTGTTCAGCCCTGGATTTCCTGATTCATCAAAACCATCATCTTCGGACATTCTGTAAGGGACAATTTCATGGAATCCCGGTCTTGCTACAGCTTTGTAATACGATGCTCTCAAATTCATATTTGGATTTAGTCTGTGTTTGAAACCAATGGATGGCAACAGATCCAGATAGTTTTGGCTCGAATCAGCATTTACATTTTGTTGGGCCACTCTTAGTGAATAGCCCTGATTGGTATGTTCGGCCCTGACACCTGCATTTATTTCGGTGTTGAAAATATCCCATTTGGTATTGATATAAGCAGCGGCAATTTTCTCAAATGACTCAAAATTCAAAGGGTCCGAAACTCCCCCTCTGGGATTGAGAAGGTTCCAATTGACATCTTCGAAAGTATCCCAATGAACTCCCTGAATCTGAAAAGCCGGATTGATCGGATCAAAAATATACCTGTTGAAAAAACTGTCCCTTTCCTTATCCCTATACATCCCTCCAAATTGGATATTAGTCTCATCATTGATCAGATAGGGTTGATAGGTAAAATTAACATACATGGTCAAATCCCTATCGGTATTATTTTCCCACCTTCTGTTATTCCTTCTTTCGATATTTTGAGGTAATACCTCAAAGTTGGCCAACTCGCCGTTTCTTATAAAATTCCCGTCATCGGGAGATTCACTTCTAGCCAATGAAGCTACCCCTGACCAATCCAATTTGAACCTATTTGAAAACTGGTGTTCCCCACTTGGATTGATGGTGTTGATGGTCTGGAATCTTGAGGTGAATCTTGTAATGTAAGTAAGAATTCCATTCCCCTCTTCCACACTGAAATTACGCCCTTCAACATCAGTGTCAACCATGTCCCTGACCCTGAAATCGTTTAATTGGTAGGTACCGACATATAGCTTCAATTTATGATTGGGATTGAAGTAATAATCCATCTTGCTGTGAAATGCGAACCTTTGTTGCTGAGTAGAGGAATTTCTAACCTGTAACCTTGACAAAGTAGGTCTGTTGGATCCAAAATTATCCAGACCGACCCTGTACCAATTACTGTCCACACCTCTAAAGCTGTTTTGTAAACTCCCACCTAGCATCAGGCCAAATTTGTTATTGAAGAACCTGTCTCCATAAGTAAGGCTGGCCAATACATCAGGAAGCGGCTTGACATTTTTCAACATCATGTTCTGAGTGGGAAAGTCGCTTACTTCTGCAAAATAATCAGAACCAAACCTTTGAAATGGAGATCTCCGGTTGACTGTAGATCGGTCATAGGTATAGAACCCTCTGTCAATATTGATCTGATTGTATCCTAATTGGATATCACCTTCCAACATAAATTCTTCAGGAGCATCCTTCATGACCAAATTAACAGCACCGCCTATGGCATCCCCTTCCATCATTGCGTTAAGGGATTTGGACACTTCCAATCTTTCAAGAAG
This sequence comes from Aquiflexum sp., assembly GCF_041751335.1. Classification (GTDB taxonomy): domain Bacteria; phylum Bacteroidota; class Bacteroidia; order Cytophagales; family Cyclobacteriaceae; genus Aquiflexum. The sequence goes on along the minus strand of NZ_JBGSXS010000211.1, from coordinate 1,626 downwards.
TTGAGCGGGAAATATATCCAAAGGAATATACCTGTTCTGATTGTCGGGGGACGGGATTTTAACCCCATTTATCAAAGTGTAATTATACCTTTTATCCATACCACGGACAATGGCATGTTGTGGATCTCCATTGGCATTTCTTTCCACTGATAAACCGGAGACCCTCTGAACAATATTTGCAACAGTAATATCCGGTGATAATTCAATAGCACGCTTAGAAATAATATTAATGGTATTGGCTGCGTTTCTTTCCAGGTTTCTGGCCTGCATCTCTGACCCTTTGATCATTGCACCTGAAATGACAAACTCCGATAAATCACTGAGTTCTGATTCCATTTCAAAATTGATTCGGACGGCATCGTCCTGACCCAAATTAACCTCTTGAGATTGAGCGGAATAACCTACAAATGAGGCATCAAGTATAAAAGTACCTCCCGGAACCCCTTTAATTGAATACTTACCATCCAGACCAACAATGGAATAATAAGAATTTCCATCAGCCCTTAGTTTCACGGTAGCACCTATAAGTGGCTCGCCGGTTTCTTTGTCGAGTACAAATCCACTGATTGTAGCAGAAAATAAAAAGTAAGAATTGACAGCAAAGAATATTATGAATAAGGTAATTCTTTTCATATCGCAAAGGTGCGAACTTACAATTACCCTTTGTTTTCTTTAAGATTTAGATTATGTTAATAAAGTATTCATTGAATTACCCAATTGTTAAATAATTCTAAAAATTATTTTTTTTCTTTTTATTTTTTTCTAAAAATATTCGTCCGTAAACCTTTAAAGGTGGGAAATCAGAATTAACAGGAAAAGTACAATTTTGTTTTTTGATGATATTTTTTAAGGGGGTCAAACCATTTAATGCTACCAGAATTATATAAAAAAACGGCCAACTTTCATTGGCCGTTTTAAACTATGAATTTGGAGTAATTACTCCGCTTTTTCTTTTTTATTGACGGTGATGGTGAGTTCTTCACCTTCTCCCGAGTAATCGGCGATGATGACATCTCCATCTGAAAGTTCACCTTTAAGAATTTCCTCTGCAAGCGCATCTTCCAGGTATTTTTGAATAGCTCTGTTCAAAGGTCTTGCGCCATATTGCTGGTCATAGCCTTTTTCAGAAAGGAAATCTTTGGCTTTTCCTGTCAGTTCGATTTGATAACCCAAGTCAGTTATTCTGCGGAACAGTTTACCTAGACTGATATCGATAATTTTGTGGATATGGGATTTATCTAGAGAATTAAAGACAACCACATCATCCAACCTGTTTAAGAATTCAGGACTGAAGGCTTTTCTCAATGCACTTTGAATGGTCGATTTCATCACTTCATCCATGCTTTGCTGCTTGGCTTTTGGAGAGAAACCAATTCCGGCACCGAAGTCTTTCAGATCTCTCACTCCAATATTGGAAGTCATGATAATAATCGTATTCCTGAAATCCACTCTTCTGCCCAAACCATCTGTCAAAATACCATCATCCAAGACCTGAAGTAGAATATTGAAAACATCAGGGTGTGCTTTTTCGATTTCATCCAGCAAAACTACTGAATATGGCTTTCTTCTGACTTTCTCAGTCAACTGACCGCCTTCTTCATAACCGACATATCCCGGAGGTGCTCC
>NZ_JBGSXS010000210.1:0-4191 GCF_041751335.1 Aquiflexum sp. | reverse complement strand
GTCATAATAACCCATGTTGTTTTTGTAGGAAAAAAGCCATTCCAAAACAACCAAGAAAATCATTACCGGGGTCGCAATAAGAATAAGGTTAGGAAGATCTAAGTTTACAATATGTTCAAAGGTTAATTTTTCTTTTTCCATTAATTCAAAAATATAGTCTTTAATTTAAGTCGAATGTAGAACAGTAACTAATGGATAAAAAAATCAAAGTGATTTAATACCTGCCTCAGCTATAATCCCATCCTGCGCGGAAGTCACACCCGAAACGCCAATAGCACCCACACATACACCATCTTTGAAAATCGGTAATCCACCTTCTACCGCTACCGCATTGGGCAATGTAAGAATATGGACCCCTCCACTTTTGACCATATCCTCAAAAACCTTGCTAGATCTCTTGAAAAACACAGCAGACTTTGCTTTTGCCTGAGCAACTTCCACACTGCCAATCTGTACGCCATCCATTCTTCGGAGTGCAATCAAGTGTCCCCCACCATCCAAAATGGCAATGACAACATTCCAGTTTTCAACTCGTGCCTTTTCCTCAGCAGCATCAGAAATCCTCAAGGCTTCTTCCAAAGTCAAATTAGGTTGCATTTGAGCTTGTATGATAGAATTAAAAGATATTAATATTAAGATTAGTAAGGTTAGCTTTTTCATGTTTAAGTTCAGTTTAAGTAAAATTGATAGTATTATCCCAATTTAATTATTTTTTTGAAGCACTGATTAAAAAGTCTTAAATTAAAACCTCAATATAGTCAAAGAACAAAATCAAAACCTATCAAACCATGAAAAACATCAGCAGAAGGGATTCTCTAAAAACCTTAACCCTGGGCACAGGAATTGGTCTTCTTTCCCCAATTACTTTAGTATCCTGTAGCAATACTCCAAAAAAAGACAAACTAGGTGTTGCCTTGGTGGGTTTGGGCTACTATAGCACCGATCTTCTGGCACCGGCTTTACAGCAGACAGAACATTGTTATCTGGCCGGAATAGTAACGGGAACACCTTCAAAAGCTGCTGACTGGAAATCAAAATACAATATCCCGGACAAGAATATTTACAACTATGAAAACATGGGAGGGATAGCGGACAATCCTGACATCGATGTCATCTATATAGTACTTCCACCTTCCATGCACATGGATTATACCATCAAAGCAGCACAAACCGGCAAGCATATATGGTGTGAAAAACCCATGGCAGTAACAGTGGAAGAGTGTCAAGCCATGATTGATGCCTGCAAAAAGAATAATGTTTCGCTTTCTATAGGCTACCGTTGCCAACATGAACCCAATACTTTGGAATATCAACGAATTGTCAAAGAAGGCCTTTTGGGAAAAGTTACCCAAGTGGATTGTGCTGCAGGATACCGTGAAGGAAGAACTGACCACTGGAAACAGAAAAAAGAAATGGGTGGTGGTGTCATTTACGACATGGGAGTGTACGCCATTCAAGGTGCAAGGTTAGGCTCCAATATGGAACCTATAGCTGTCAACACTGCCAAAATCTGGACAGAAAGACCGGAAATATATAAGGATGGCTTGGGTGAAATCGTAGAAGCACAACTTGAATTTCCAGGAGGAGTCATGGGCAACATTAAAACATCATTTGGCGAAAATGTAAACTTTTTGAATATCACTTGCGAAGAGGGAACTATAGAAATGGCGCCTTTTTCTTCTTACGCCGGAAATAAGGGTACCAGCCCACTTGGAGAGATCAACTTCCCCTACCAAGTGCCTTGGCAACAAGCCAACCAAATGGATATGGATGCTTTGGCCATCATGGGCGGTAATCCAGTGCCTGTTCCTGGAGAAGAGGGATTGAGGGATATCAGAATTGTGCAGGCTATCCTAAAATGTGCTGAAACCGGTCAGAGGGTAGAGATATAGTTTGCAGAATGGAAGTTTAATTGTTCTCGCAGATTTCGCTAAATCCGCAGATTGATTAATGGGATGTTTTAAAATATTCTATAATTATTCAATGCGAATTTTGGAATTTGAATGACTGTAAACCTCATAAGAAATCCGACAGGTATTTCTTATGAGGAAATATAAAGGGTTTCTTTCTTAGAAGAATAAATAAAAATCTAAATTGATTTGCAGACTTCGCAGAATTGTTAGAATTCAAAAATTGATGCCATGGTTTTAACTTAATGCCGTTAAATTATTTAAAAAGGTTAAACATTTTTAGTATGCATGAGAATCAAATATCTTATTCTATCAGGGGTGCAATATTTAATGTTTACAGGAAATTGGGGCCTGGGTTATTGGAATCTATTTATGAATTGGCTCTTTTTTATGAAATTAAAAAAATGGGATTAGATGTTTCACGGCAAGTGGATCTTCCTATTCATTATGAAAATGAGGTTCTGGGCCATTACAGGATAGATCTTTTAGTAGAAAATAAAGTTATTATTGAAATCAAATCAGTCATTGAGCTTTTGCCAGTTCATCACAAACAGCTATTGACTTATTTGAAACTTAGCCAAAATAAATTGGGACTCTTAGTAAATTTCAATGTAAGTGATGCAAAAAATGGAATTATCAGGATAGTTAACGGTTTGTGATTCAATTCTGTCTTAACTTCAACTACTGGTGTTTTTTTTCTGCGAAATCCGCGAAGTCTGCGAGAAAAAACTCAAATCTGCGGGACAACCTAAGAAATCCTGCTCCAGTTAATCGCATGTTTCTTTTGGTTTCTTATCTGCCGCAGGACCATCGCATTTTGGGGCTGGGACAATTCCGGATCTTCCTGCAAAAGAAGTTGAGCCGCATCCCTTGCCATGGTCAGGATAGGTGCATCCCTGCTTAGGTCAGCAATCAATAAGTCTGCAACACCACTTTGTTGGGTACCCATCAAATCTCCCGGGCCACGTAATTTCAGGTCAACATCAGCAATCTCGAATCCATTGTTGGTCCTGACCATGGTCCCTAATCGTACCCGACTGTCTTTTGACAATTCATATTTGGTCATCAGGATACAATAAGATTGATCTGCCCCTCTGCCAACTCTTCCCCTTAATTGATGCATTTGAGACAAACCAAAGCGCTCTGCATTTTCAACAATCATCACAGAAGCGTTGGGCACATTTACACCCACCTCAATAACAGTTGTGGCTACCATGATTTTGGTTTCTCCTTTTACAAAGCGCTGCATTTCAAAATCTTTGTCCGGCGCTTTCATTTTTCCATGGACAATACTGATGGGGAATTCAGGGAAAGCACGGCAAACACTTTCATAGCCATCCATCAGATTTTTCAGATCCAATGTTTCTGATTCTTCAATCAGCGGATAAACTACATACACCTGTCTTCCCTCTAAAATTTGTTTTCGCATAAACCCGAAAACTTTCAATCGATCCTTATCATATCGGTGGACGGTCTGTATGGGCTTTCTTCCTTTGGGCATTTCATCAATGACCGAAATATCCAAATCCCCATACAGGGTCATTGCCAAGGTTCTAGGAATCGGAGTGGCAGTCATCACCAAAACATGTGGAACAAAATTCTCGTTTTTTGCCCATAATTTTGCGCGCTGTGCCACCCCAAAACGGTGCTGTTCATCAACAATCGCCAATCCCAGGTTTTTGAATTGGACGATATCTTCCAATAAGGCATGGGTTCCGATAATGATGTGTAGATCGCCCGAAAGCAACATTTCATGGATGATTCTCCGGGCGGACTTTTTGGTAGATCCTGTCAGTAAAGCAATTTTCAAACCCATCAGATCCGCATATTCTTTTAGCCCTTCATGGTGTTGGTTGGCAAGAATCTCAGTAGGTGCCATCAGGCAGGTCTGTGCGCCTGAACTTACCGCGATCAAAATACAGATAAAAGCTACCATGGTCTTGCCGCTGCCCACATCGCCCTGGATCAAACGGTTCATTTGCTTCCCTGATTTCATATCACCATAAGCTTCCCGGACCACTCTCATTTGCGCTTCGGTCAGCTCAAAAGGCAAATGTTCCTTGTAAAACTTTGTAAGCAATTCTGTTTGATTGAGAATCTGTCCTCTTGACTTTTCTGTTCTGGTAAGCTTGAGTTTCAATAACCTCAACTGCACAAAGAAAAACTCTTCAAATTTCAGCCGAAACCTTGCCTGTTTTAGGATTTCGGGATTTTCGGGAAAGTGGATTTGCTTTAGCGCTACCTGTTTTGAAATAAGGTTAAACCGCTGTATTATATCCAA
>NZ_JBGSXS010000209.1:0-9308 GCF_041751335.1 Aquiflexum sp. | reverse complement strand
ATGTTTTTTATGACATGCACAGGTTTTTAATTTTGATTAAAGTTAAAAGCTTAGTCATTCCGTTCCAAATGCGCAAAGTGCTAAAGACAACAATTGGCACATTATTTGCAAAAAGGCGAAAATGAATATGAAATACTTTACCTTACTTTTCTTCTTGATCATCAGTCCTTTAATGGTTTCGGCCGGAGATGAAAGACCATCTTCAGATGAGACCTTGAAAATCCAAGAGGGTGTTGCCAGTTATTATGGAACAAAATTCCATCTCCGTAAAACAGCCAACGGAGAGATTTTTAATATGACTGAAATGACTGCTGCCCATAAGAATCTCCCATTTGGCACCCTGCTAAAAGTGACCAATCTGAAAAACGGGAAAGTAGTTTGGGTAAGGGTCAATGACAGGTTGCCACAGAATTCGAGAAGGATTATTGACCTATCAAAGGGCGCTGCGGAAGCAATCAAAATGGTTCAGGATGGTATAGTCAAGGTCAAATTGGAAGTTCCCGATGAGGATTCGGTAGCCTCTTTAATGGAGCATTATCAGGATGATAAACCCGAAGATATCCGATTGAGACTCTATGAAACTCCGATTGTAATTGAAATTGATAAACCTGATTATTCTGATTTGTTTTTGGAAATCAATTTGGAGAGTGGTTTGGTTGCTTTGAAGTGATTACGCTTATTAAAAATGCTTTTTTCCAGATATTGACTAAGTCCTTTGTTTTCATCAAAATTTTACGGGAGGTGGATTTTGCCTGAAAGTCTTGAGATATTTTCTTCAATTTCAAAATCATTCTTTTCTGTAACAAAGTATTAAGGTAGTTTTCAACAATGGTTGATAAACTTCTGTTAGTTTTATATGCATATATTTTAGCCCATTCGATAATGGAATCATACATGATAAGTGTCAATTTTTTAGACATGGCACATGTTTTATTTACCATTATGAAAAATATTTTAGAGAAAACTTGCTTTTTAATAATGGAGTGGGTTATATTAGTTGCATAATTAGAAATTCACTTTTATCAAAAGTCTTAATTAAATTTAAAAAAAAACCTATGAAAAGTATCTTTAAAATTTTTGCCATGATTTGTTTTTTCGTAACAATTATGCTTTCACTTTCCAATTTAGACAATGGAGTTAATGCCCAATCTAGTAATTGGCAAATGCCTGAACCAAGATATTGTCCAGAATCACTAATGTATGCGACTGATTGTAGTGCTGCTGGAATGGGATGCATTACTGTACAATGTAAGATAATAATTAATTGAAAAATTAAAATATTTATTATTTTTTTCTTATTATTTTAAGATTATCCATGTTAATAATCAAAGAAGGAGTGTCTGATTTTAATGCGTCTTTTTTCTTATGGAAAATATGTTTGGGCCTTTTGATGTTGTCTTATGGCTGCAATTCCAAACAAATAGATAACACGGCTATTGAAGGTTTCGATCAAAAACCCGAGTTTACAATATTTGTTGAAAAAGATATAAACGTGGAAAATCTTTTTGAAATCAATCAGATTGTTCCACTGGAAATTGACAAAGAAAATTTCCTTGTTGATATATATCGGCTTCAAGTTATGGAGGATAATTTCTTTTTATTGGACAAAGTTTTTGGAACCCTGTTGAGGTTTTCTGGTGACGGGAGGCCAATGGTAAAAATCGGGGAGTTTGGAAGTGGCCCTGAAGAAACTCCTGACATAGCAGATTTTACGCTTGATAGGAAAGAGAAAGAATTGATTTTGCTGAGCATAGAGGAGAGGTCAATTTCCTTCTTCGATTTGGAGGGGAATTTCAAAAGGAAAATCAGGTTGAAAAACCAATCGGATATGTTGTCAATCAATCAGGATCGGAATTTAGGTATGTCCATCACCTATTTCAATGAAGACTTTTCCAATTTTGAGTTGATCGATAATTCCGGCAAAAGAATACAAACAATGTTTCCATTTCCACAAGGGGTTTTTCCGATTGGCCTGAAAAACATCTCAGGTCATATAACCAGGAGTCATTCGGGAGGATTTTTGTATCAAGAGCCTGCCAACAGTGTGATTTTTGAGATTAAAGGTAATGAAGCATATCCAAAGTACCAATTCCAAAGTAGAGATCACATGTGGCCAGGGGAAAAGAAGCACCAGTTAAATGAATACTTTCAGGAAGTCGCCTCAGGGAAAATATCCTTTCCGACACGTTTTTTTGAAGAATCGGAAGGCCATCTTTTTTTTGGGTGGAATCAAAGGAAAAGGCCCTCTTCCCAGAAAGTTGTTGATTATAGAATCGGGGTATTTGATAAAGAAACCAAACAGACATTTATAACAAAAGAGTGTAAATTATCTGGATTGATGTCTGGACCAATGGCTGTGGAGGGCGATTCCATTTATTTTATTATATCCATGTACAATCTAATGGAATTATCGGAAGAACCGATTCTGGAGAAACACAAACATACCATGATTCAAATTCAAAAATCAAAAGGGGACATGGATACACCTGTACTAGTGAAAATGAAGTTGAAATAATTCTATAATCCTATTATACATCAAAATTTTAAACACAAATTTTGATTCTTTTTTCTGAAAATAAATTACAATTAACATCTAAATCAAATTTTATGAAAAGGTTTATTTTGATTACCGCAGTACTAATTTCATTATTAACCACAGGATTCTTTAGTTTTGAAACAACGAATCAAGCGAATGCGAGTAATTTTCTAAAAATGCCTGAAGCAAGATTGTGCTTTGGGGGTCAACGTTATTATACTGAATGTACAGGTTGGGGAGCGGGCTGCAATCCTCATAGTTGTGATGAAGGAAACCACCAATAGTACAAAAAACTAGGTTAGGTTTAGTTCCTCAATTTACAAAGGGCTTCTTGGAAAATTCCTTCGGAATTGGAAAGTAGGGTTTAAACTAAGCCTTACTTTCTTTTTCTCTTTGCTTTTTGGATGATTTCCAAGTCAATTTCAGTGCGGAAAAGTGCAATAGTTGCATTAATGTTTAAAATATAAAAAATTCAGAAGAATATTACTTAAGATATACGAAGAAAAGGAATATGTATTGTTCATTTAAATAGATTATTATGAAATATTTAAAATTAAAAGTTGCAAAAGTTCTTGTGGTATTTGCAATCATCTGTTTAGCCCCATTAAATGGGAAAGACACTTCAGCAGTAGCCCAAATAATTTGTGAGGATATATGTATATATGATCCTTATTCTAACTGTGTTTGGCCTGGAGGGTATATTAGACATTCTTATTGGCATAATAGCTGTTGGCCAATTCAGTAGGAGTGGTTTTGTGAATAAATTTTAAGCAAAATTAAGCCTTTATTGAAAAACGGTACTTGAAATAAATCATCTTCTTGGAATAAGTTGAAACCATTATTAGCTAATCAAAAAAGTGAATTTATATAATGTAATTAGAATAGCGCTTATTTGATTAAAAGCTAGAAAGTTTTCGAGTGTTTTACCTCTGAATTTCGCACGAAATTCAAGAGCAGACAGTGATTGATGGCAGTAATTTATTGGCTCTGGTCTGGATGCTTGCGATACATTCATATCTGCAATTTAGATGAGATTCAGTGCTTCTGAACTTCCAAGACTATCAGGAATAATCGATATAACCTGCTTTTATAATTGACCCTAAAACAGGGTTGTATGTGCAAATTGAACGATATATGAGAGATTGAGGATGTGGTAGAATTTGTGGGTTTTTGCCAGTAAAGATTTCATCAGTGAGGTAACATAAAATTTTATACGTGTCGCACTGAGCCAAAAGTTAACTAAAATGGTTATTATTGTCGAATAAACCGATTTGGAAGATTTCGATTACGGTAAACTTGAAAAAAACTGCAGATATTTCAGATGTTAAAAATAAAGGATCTATACAAAAAGATAATAACTCCACTTTCTCAGATATGAGTGATTGCATTGATGAACATGTCAGAGAAATCACTGGAACCGAGGAGGGCAAATTAAATCTTAAATTGTTCATAAGATTAAGTGGAAGGATGGTACAGATCTAACTTGACGAGTTTTGTTATAATCTCAAAGGAAGATATTTTTGTCCAAAACTTGTAGACCGACAATCTTTGATTTAACTTATTTAATACTGGCGGGATTTCGAATAATAATAATTCTCTTTAACATTAAAATCTTGAAAAAAATAATTGTCAAATATTTTGTTTTGTTGCTAATCACTTTTGTAGCTTGTAAGAATAATGAAGTTAATGGGTTTTTTCCTGAGACTGATATATTTTTTATGCTTGAAGATATTGAAGAAGAATATTTAACTAGTCTTAAGTATAAATTTGAGGATATTTTATTTGCAGAAAACATAATTATTAAAAACAATTTCTTGATTATAGGAGAACGTTTTTTAAATGAAAATCAGAATCCTATTCACTTAATAAGCTTAGATAATCTTGTTTACAATAGGGCCCTTGGAAATTTCGGATTTGGCCCGGAAGAATTATCAGACACATGGAATTTAAGTTCTGGTTTAAATGAAAACACCTTTTGGGTATTTAGTGGGCAAAACAAGGTTTTTTCAGAATTTTCATTAAATACTTTCTCAAATAAGCCAATAAAGCAGATTAAACAAAAAGAAGATTTAGTAAATGGTTACGAACTTTCATGGTCTTTAAATGGTACAATTGTTGGTCGTTCTATTAATGACAATAACATTTTTGTAGAGTTTGATTCAACTGGAAAAAAAATTAATGGATATGGAATGTGGTCGGAAGTTTTTAGTCATAAAAATCTCAATAGCTTTCTTATTGAAAGTTTACATAGCGGAGTTTTGAGAAGTAATGTTGATAAGAATATATACGTTCAAGTTGGTGTGAATAGAGATTTTATTAAAATATTAGATAAGAATAATGAAACCATTGTTTCAATAAATGGACCAAATAATCGTATACCAGATTTTGATATCATTTCTTCCCCAATGTATGGCCCGATGTTGTCTGTAAATAGAAAAGAACCAATCAATTATATTGAAGCTTATGTTTCAGACAATTTTATTTATGTACTTTATTCAGGTAAAACCCCAGAAGAAATTAGGTTATCTAATGAGCATGCCTTCAATATTTTTGTTTTTGATTTTAGTGGTGACATTAAATACTTTTATAAACTTGATGAATCTATTAGATCTTTCGTAGTTGATGAAGAGATGAAAAAATTATATGGATTAACCACCAATGATAAATATACTCTTGCAATTTTTAATTTACCCAGTTAGAGGGGTATACTTGCGTTTAAACAATTAGAATATGACGGTTTTTTTTATTGTTTTTGCTTCAAAAGATACAAATGGCACACTACGCAATCAAACTAAGTTGCGTCTGCCGAAAAACCTAGGCACTGTAGCTCCTCTTTACTTCGCCCAGCTGAATCCAACATGTTTTTTCAAAATAAAAAAATCTATCTAAATGAAACTTCAACTAGACCGGATTTTCTTCGTTGTCAATTTTATCAAAATCGATGGGTTTTAAAATCGGGTAGTTCTCAATTTATTCAGGAACTTCTTTCAATTTTCAAAATTTTTAATACTCTGCTTTTTGCATTATTCTAATTATTTAGTTACTTGTCTTCCCAATAGCTAAATATTTCCACAATGAATCTAAAAAGCTTGTTTTTTACTACCCTGTTCCTCTTGCCAATTGTTTTTTCATGCAAGGAAGAAAAATCAGCCAGTCAGGATCAGCCCCTTGAATCCTTCCGGGGGGAAGTGGCCGCTACTCCGGTCCGCACTGCCAAAGCCGAAAAAAAGACTTTCGATTACCTGATCAATGCTTCTGGTAAGGTGGAGGCAGTGGATCAGATTATGGTGGTGGCCGAAAGATCCGGCTACCTGGATGAACTGACCGTCAAAGAAGGGGATTATGTGGAAAGAGGAAAAATCCTTGCCCGGATGGATCAGACAGAAAGCCTGATCAAACTCGAAAAGGCAAAGATAGGAGTGAAGAATGCCATTGTGACCTATCAGTCCGAGGCTTTTAATTTCCCGACCATCCTGAATGACTCCACTGATCTGCGCAAGCTGGAAATAGAAGAATACCTGATGGTAAAAAGCGGGCAATATGTCGCAGAGATTGACCTGAAAGAAGCGGAATTGGATCTGGAAAAAACCATCATCAAAGCACCGACTTCGGGCAGGGTAGCAGACATGAAAGTCAAGCGGGGTAGCATGGTCAATGCCGGTGATGAGCTTTTTGAAATCATCAATACCAACCAACTGGAACTCAAAGTCAAAGTACTCGAATCTGACATCAACCTGATCTCATTGGGCCAGAAAGCTGAAATATTTCCCGTTGGAGGAGGTGAAGGGATATCAGGATCTGTAAAAAGCATCAATCCCAAAGTGGATGAAAACGGTCTAGTGCTGGTCGGAATCCTTATTGCAAAAGCCAATGGCCTGTTGCCCGGCATGAATGCCCGTGCCATTATCCGTGCCCCGCAGAACAACAGCATTGTGGTACCCAAAGAGGCTTTGGTATACAGGTCCCAGCGGCCGGTGGTGTTTACCATCGAAAAGGACGAATCCAAATGGAATTATGTGGAAGTGGGCAAAGATAACGGTAAGGAAGTGGAAATCTTGGATGGGTTGGAACCGGGGATGACTGTCATCACTTCCAACAACCTGCAGTTGGGCCATCAGGTCCCTGTTCAAATCGTAAAAGACTGAGTGGGATGGTAAGGTTTTTATTGGCAAGACCCATAGCTGTTTTAATGACTTTTTTGGCGCTGATGGTGTTTTCCGTCATTGTGTTCAGGACTTTGCCCATTTCCCTGCTGCCCCCCATCGATGTCCCACAGATAGTGGTCAAGGTCAGTTATCCCAATGCCTCACCCGAAGCCATAGAACAAAATGTACTTTCTCCCATAAGGGAAGGTCTCATGACCCTGAACGGACTGGAAGACATGGAAAGCAAGTCAGGGTCTGAAGTCGGAACCATCCGCCTGACCTTTGATTTTGGAACCAAAATGGAACTGGCCTATATCGATGTCAATGAAAAGATTGACCGGATGACCAATTCGCTTCCTTCCGATCTCAGCCGCCCTCAGGTCATCCGCATCAATACCAATGATATCCCGGTGGTACGGGTACAGGTAGTTCCAAAAGCAGGATTTGATTTTACCGAGATCAGTCTCCTGACCGAGAATGTATTGAAAAAAAGGCTGGAACAATTGGAAGGAGTTTCACTGGTCGATATCAATGGCAAAAAAGACAGGATCATTACTGTCAGCCCCAACAAATCGGCTCTCAGGGCTTTGGGCATGTCCGAAGAGAATGTCATCAATGCCATCAAATTCGGCAATGAGGAACTTCCTGGAATCAGTGTGGAGGACGGTCAGTTCAGGTATTACCTCAGACTTGCCACCCGGGTTGATTCTCCCTCGGACATCATGAAATTGCCGGTTACCTCCGAAGAGGGGGTGACCATCGATCTGGGAAGGGTAGCTGATGTCCAATATGAGATCAATGATGTGTTGGGTTACCATCTTTTTGGTGAAACGGAAGGCCTGGTCATCACTGTCCACAAACAGGCCTCTGCCAAAATGAACGAGTTGCTTCCCAAGGTTTATGAAGCGATTGACATTTTCAGGGAAGATTATCCACAGGTGGATTTTGAACTGACCCAGGACCAATCGGTACTGCTCAATGCAGGTATAAGCAACTTGCAGACGAGTTTGTTGTTTGGCGGATTGTTTGCTTTTGGGGTGCTATTTGTCTTTATGGGAAATTACCGGACTCCGGTAATTATCGGCATCTCCTTGCCGACTTCTTTGTTGATCAGCTTTTTGGTTTTTTACTTTTTTGATATTTCCATCAATGTCATTTCCCTATCAGGACTTGCATTGGGTCTGGGGATGTTGATTGACAATTCGATCATTGTATTAGACAACATCACCAGGAAAAGAAAAGAAGGGCTTCCGCTATTTGAGGCCTGTGTGGAAGGGGTAAATGAAGTCATGTCGGCTTTGATTAGTTCAGTGTTGACCACCTTGGCGGTATTTATTCCCTTGGTTTTCCTTAGTGGTATTTCCGGGGCATTGTTTTTTGACCAGGCGGTTTCTGTTGCTGCGATATTGGGAGTTTCCCTGATGGTGGCATTTATTTTCCTTCCCATGCTCTACCATTTTTTCTTTAGGAGAAAAGCAAAAAAGCCGGTCACTGATGAAGACAGTAGGTTTTTTCTGGGTATTTTGAGAGGGTATAAATCATTGTATAAAAAGATATTCAGTCAGCGGAAACTCAGCTTTGGGATATTCCTTGTGCTGATACCATTAGGACTTGGGCTGGCTTATTTGTTGGAAACAAGGGGACTTCCCCCGATTGAAAAGTTTGATGCGGTGGTGTCCATAGACTGGAACGAACCCATAGGAGTAGAACAAAACAAAGACCGGGTGATGGATTTGCTCAATGCCCTGGAAGGTGCATACCTCAAATCCGAAAGTGATATAGGCGTTAGGCAGTTCCTCCTTTTTGACGGGGAGAGTTCACTGCAGGAGGCGAGTCTGTATTTTCTCTTCGATACCCAGGAAGATAAGACCACTCAAATGCAAAAGCTCAGGTCTTTGGTCATCAATAATTTTCCCAATGCACAGATTGAAGTCACCGATGCCCCCAATGCCTTTGACCAACTCTTTGCGTCAAACATTCCCTATTATGAAGTAAGGTGGAAGGACTTGGGAACCAAAAAGCCCGTTGAGGAAAGCAGGATGGATGTTTGGTTGGAAGAGTTTCCGGTCAATGAATTTTCAAGGGGACCGGGTTTGCAGAAGGAAGCCTCGGTTATTTTCAGATTGGATGCCGGTAAGCTTGCCCTCTATGGTATTAGTGCCACTGATATTCAGGAACAGGTCAAAAGACTGTTTGGGATGTATTCCATCACAGATATCAAGCGGTTTGGTGAGATCACGCCTATCAGGTTAAAATCCACAAGGGCCAATTTTGAAGAGATTTTGAGAAACAATTATCTGGCAGGAAAAGACGGCAATGAATATGCGCTGAATAATTTTATCCGTTTTGATTATGAAAACCATTACAAATTTGTCACCGCAGACAAAGGAGGGATCTATCAATCCGTTTTGCTGGAATCGGATAATCCAAGTTCCTCCAATTCGGTAATTTCGAGATGGGCAGCAGACCGAAACCTTGGCGTATCTTTCTTTGGGCAATATTTCAAGGACAAAGAGACCATTCAGGAATTGATCGGGATATTGTTGGTAGCGGTATTGTTACTCTACTTTATCCTGTCAGCGCAGTTTGAGAGTTTTGTGCAGCCCCTGATTGTGATTTTCACCCTT
>NZ_JBGSXS010000208.1:0-8324 GCF_041751335.1 Aquiflexum sp. | reverse complement strand
GATGAATTGATCTATGATCAAATCAGGTCTTACATCAGATCTATTGCCCCTGAAAAGGAAAAAATTGTTAAGCTTTACAACGGAAAAGCGAAGCTCTTTGAAAATTTTGGAATAGAGAAGCAAATCAAAAGCTTGTTTGGTCAGACGATAAGTCTCCCACAGGGCGGATACCTCATCATTGAGCATACCGAAGCCCTCCACGTCATTGACGTCAACAGTGGGAACAAGTCTAACCAAGAAAGCGAACAGGAAATGACGGCCTTAAAAACCAACCTGGTCGCAGCCAAAGAAATTGCCCGACAATTACGCCTCCGCGATATGGGAGGTATCATCGTCATTGACTTCATCGACATGAAAAAGGCTGATAACAAGAAAGCCATATATGATGCAATGCGGGAAGAGATGAAAGATGACAGGTCCAAAAACACTGTCCTGCCACTGACCAAATTCGGTCTGATGCAGATCACAAGACAGCGGGTCAGACCTGAAGTCAACATTGTCACCAAAGAAACCTGTCCATCATGTAACGGTACAGGGAAGATTCAAGCCTCCATATTGGTGGCTGATCAATTGGAAAAAGACCTCGAGCATATTGCTACTAACCAGAATGTTTCCCACATCCAAATAGGATTACACCCTTACCTGTATGCGTATTTTACCAACGGGTTTATTTCCCCGAGAGTAAGGTGGTTTTTCAAATACTTTAAGTGGGTTAGACTGACAAAAGACTCTTCCCTCCCAGTGACGGAGTACAGATTCCTAGACGAATCCGGAGAAGAAATAGAACTAACAGTAATTAAAAGCGAGACTGAATAAGTCTCGCTTTTTTTATGGCCCTAAGTATAGGGATTCAGTGGATTAGGAATTCTAAAATCCCTAAAACTTTGAAATCCAGAAAAAAAAGAGTTGTATCTAAACTTTTTTTAAAAAACCACAAAATAAATTTTAAATTCTGCCTAACCCTTTATTACATGTGTTTTAGTTTGTAAAATGGGGGTGGGCATTTTTAGTTTTCAGAATATTGTTTTGTATTTTGATATTTAAATAGTAAAATAATATTGATTTAGGTCCTTTTAATTTAAGTTTGGATTTGTTTTTTTAATAAATTGTTTTTAGTTTTAATTCAACATCTTTCAATTAGATAGTTCTTTATTTTGATTTATTTCAGACTTAATTGTTTTTATGATATGGATGATAATCGAATACGGTTAGATGTTTTTGATCGTTTGATAGATTAGTCATAGTGTTATAATTTTTATAGAACGAAGGTAAGAAAATAGAAAACAAAATATTTATGAATTTGAGAGTTAGCAGCTTGAAGCCTGTTTCTGATAAAGCCCGATGTAAACTTTCTTTGCCAGTTTCAAACAGTCATTTGAGATGGGATTGTTTGTTCTTTTTTGTCATTGCCTGGGTATCCATCTCTTGTCAAAAGGGGAAAATAGATCAAGACTGGCAGATTACGGAGTACGTTATAGATACAGTCCTCATTGACTCAAAAGAGCGTATCCTGGATGTGTCAGGGTATATGGAGGTTTCAGATTTGGATGATGATGAACGATTTTTTTACCTGTATAATCACCATGATCTTTCCATTGACGAAATCAACCTCGATAGAAAAGAATTTGTTAAAACCTATCCTCTGGATGCTGAGGGGCCCAATGGGGTTGGAAATTTTATCTTTGGGCTGCAGGTTTTAGAGGACACCCTTTGGTTTGCGAAATCAGTGCCTTTTTCCACGATTATTGATAGAAATGGACGTGTGATTCAAAAGATCAATTGGCTAACAGCAAAGGATTCTGTAGGAGACTCATTTGGTGTAGCACCGCCTAGATCGGAAGTAGTAGTAGACACCAAGAATTGGCGGGTGATGGGGACCAATCTTGACTTCCTTAAAACGACAGCCTTTTTGGGTGTTCTTTCGGTAGAAGAAAATTTGGTAAAAAATATCAATATAGATCCAGAGAACTCCTTTTCTAAATATTTCTTGAAAGCGGGCAAAAGCAATTATAACCCTTGGGTATTACTCGGCTCTATCGAGAATTATATTTACGTAAGCCACGAATATTCCAATGAAATAATTCTTTTGGATCCTGAGGGTAAGCTTGTAAAAGTAGTCAACTATGAACCAAAAATGACTCCTAGGAGAGCTAATTTGCCCGGAACTTTAATCGGTACCCGGGAGCAAATCAGAAGGGAAACTCGGAAGCTTTTGGAGCAAGTCCGTTTTAAAGACCCCGTATGGGATAAAGTAAACCGGCGCTATTTCAGATTGTCGGCCAAAAGGTCCTTTGAGGAAGGGCCGGAGGATGAAGTCTTGCCGGTCAAAAAGACTCATGTATTTTTGACAGTGTTCGATGCCGGGTTTAACCTCGTTTCGGAGATTGAACTTAAAGAGCTGTTTGACGAGAATTATAAATACTTTGCCAAAGACGGAAAGCTTTGGGTATGTCAGAATTTCTCTGATGAATTTGGTTTTATAGTTATAAATATTTAAGCCATATGAGGTCGGTTGCAAGATAAGACACTAAACTATTAAAATATATTTTGACGGATGTTAATAACCCGATCAATATGCCGTAGATGATCTGATAAATGTATTGACATAAAAAAAGGAAACAGGTATAGCCGATCTTGCTTCTAACATATTCATCCGCGATGAATGGTCACAGGCTCCGGGTGACTTTAAGGTCCGGATCAAGAATTTAATTACTACTTAACTAAGTTTATTTTTAACCATTAAAATTAAAAACTATGAAAAAGATGAGTTTAAAAATCGCTACAGAGTCTCTTTCCCGTGAGGAAATGAGGATGATTACCGGAGGAAGTGGGGGTGGTGGGTGCAATTATCGTTATTGCCATTGTACAACAGGTGCAGGATCCTGGCAGGGATTCTACTGTTCCGACCAAGAGGCAGCCGACGCTGTTGCAATGTATTGTGCAGGCGGAAATGGAGCATGTACGCCCAATTAGTCCATAAATTCCGTGATTTGCGTTAATTAGTGTTAATTGGCCATATCCTAAAAAGATATGGCCAATTTAGAGGTCTTTTACTTGGAATTGAAAGATGGATTATTAGTTTTTCTTAAAGATGGCATGTGTTTAATTATTTGATATGCTACCTGTTGTCCCATAATGTGAAAAAATTATATATGCGGTACTTATTCTATTTGATTCTTGTAATGTTAATTTCCTGTCAAGAAAATAATGTTAAAAATAGCTCGGGTTATTTTTCCAACCCTCAATTTTCCTTAGATACGGTTCTCATTGATTCTGGTGACGAAATTATATTTTTACAATATCAGCTGTTAAATTCTGATTTAAACGAAAATGGTAAACACCTTTATAATTTTAATGAGAACGATGTTGCCATTGAGAAAATAAACCTGGATGAGTTGAGTCTGGAAAAGAAGTTACCTTTTGAAAGAGAGGGTCCAAATGGTATAGGGACAAATGCGGCAGTGATGAAAATTCATAGCGGAGACCAAATTACCATAACTGGTATGTTTCATACTTCATTATTTTCCTTGGACGGGAAAAAGCTGAATACCGTTTATTATGAAAACTTTTCCCTAGGTGGGCATCCCATGGAAGGAGGTGAGCAATTAGGGTCAAAAGTTATACTTGATACCAACACAGACAGGCTATATGGATTGATTTATCGCTATGAGGACAATAATTATGTATTGGGAATCCTGAATCTGAAGGACTATGAAGTTTCTAAAATTAAGCTGAAGAGTTTTGAAAAAATTCCTGATTATACTTTTAAATATACTTATATAGGGAAAGCCACTGTTCATATGACCGAGGGGCCAAAAGTAGGTATAGAAAGATTCGGTAACAAAGTGATTTTGTCCAACGAAATCATAAGCACCCTAATGTGGTATGATACAGAGATGGACTCGCTATTTATAAAAACATACAATAGTCAACTTACCGCGAATCAAAAAGAGAAAGAATATAAAAAGAATCATGAAACCTCAGAAGCTTTTCAGATTGAATATAGAAAATACAGGGGTGAAATTAATTTTTTGCCCCTCTTTTGGGATAAGAAAAACCAAGTCTTTTATCGGTTTTCGTATGAGGAAAATGAAGAGAAAACCAAAGTATATTTAACAGCCTACGATAGGGAGTTAAACCAGCTTGGAGAATCTCTTGTCCCACAACTGATCAAGAAACCTGCGAAGCACTTTGCCAAAGACGGGAAAATATGGATTTATGAAAATATAAATGATGAGATGGGGTTTGTTGTATTGACAATTTCCGATTAAATCCTCCAGGAGGAACCATTGTATCCAAGTTTCTTTAATAATTTAATATTTACTGTCTTTATCTTTTGAAAATCACTTTACCTTTCTTCATACAATTCGACTCCAAAGACTGCTGTCCTACCTTTCGGAGTATCATTGTCAAATCCCACCCAGTGAATGAATTAAAAAATGTACTGGATTATTTGGTCAGAATACTGCTGTGGTGGCACAAAAATTTCAATTGCGATGAATGGACATCAAAAATTTAATATGATTGGCAACTTGATTTCAATTAAGATGTAATGACAATGGGTGATGGAAATAAAATAATTTTGATCTCTTGTTATTTTGGGAAATTCCCTTGGTATTTTCCCCTGTTTTTAAAATACGTGTAGTGATGCAGATACACATAAAATATAAAATTGTATCTAAACTTTTTTTAAAAAACCACAAAATAAATTTCAAATTCTGCCTAACCCATTATTACATGTGTTTTAGTTTGTAAAATGGGGGGGGGCATTTTTAGTTTTCAGAATATTGTTTTGTTTTTTAATATTGGAATAGTACAATAATATTGATTTCGGTCCTTATGATTTAAGTTTGGGTTTGTTTTTTTAATAAATTGTTTTTAGGTTTAATTCAACATCTGTCAATTAGATAGTTCTTTATTTTGATTTATTTAATTCTTTATATGTTATGGACAATTGTTTTATAAGTTCCAGGTTAGTTTTAAAATTATTGAATTTAAAACATACTGATCAGTATTTACAGGACTGTCTTTTATCCCATCCTGACCATCCCAGTCTATTGTGCATAGCGGATACCATGGAAAAATATGGTGTTATTAACCATGCTGTCAAAATTGATAAATCTGATTTTAAAAATATTCCAACGCCTGCTATCGTGCAGGTAATGAAACATGGTCAATCAAAATTTTGTGTCTTAAAAGAAATCGAAGGAAATTATGTCACTTTTTTTGATGAAAATGGTGCGATAGCGCATAAAGAAAATTCGGAATTTATTAAAGACTGGACAGGTGTAAGTTTATTGGTAGAAAAGACTGAGACCTCTAAAGAAGAAAACATTGACCAAAAAATCCGGAGGAAAATATTGGCCGGAATTCATTCCGGGATTCTTGCGCTAACAGTTATCGCCTGGATTGTAATCTCTATATTCTGGAGTTCGGATAATGGTTCACTCCTGCTGGAAAAAAGTGTCATGGCTATCCTTAAAATATCCGGATTGGTTACCTCGATTTTTCTATTGTGGTTTGAAGTGGACCAATACAACCCCATACTCCAGAAAATCTGCTCCAATAATAAAAAAGTGAACTGCAATGCAGTTTTAACATCAAAATATGCCTACTTGCCCGGCACATCAATCAGTTTAAGCAGTTTGGTTTTCGCATATTTCTTTGCATCTCTGACCTATTTAATGGTCCAGGGTTTTTCCTATGGTTCATTATTGGCAATAGGTGCGATAAGCTTCCTGACAATTCCCTTCTTGTTTATTTCTTTCTATTTCCAGGCTGTTGTAATAAAAAACTGGTGTAAATTCTGTCTGGTTATACAAGGTATTTTACTCTTGGAGGTATGTACAGCTTATTTCTTTAAAGTGTATAATGCGATCATTCCTTTTGGCCACATTATCCTTATTTTTTCCTTATTTTTTATCCCCATGGTTGGATGGTTTTACTTAAAACCCGTATTGGAAAAAGCAAAAGAAAGAGATCTCTACAAGAATAATTTAAGCAAACTAAAAAACAATAAAACAGTTTTTGGAAGCTTGTTGGTCAAATCCCGGCAAGTCAACAATAACCCGGATAATCTGGGAATTATATTGAAAAACAACAACGCTAAGCATAAAGTCATTAAAGTCTGTAATCCATATTGTGGACCATGTGCAAAAGCACATCCAATTCTGGATTCCCTGTTTGAGAAAGGCATCATTGACCTGCAGATAATTTTTACTGCAACAACCCAAAACATCTTGGCCAAACCTGTCAGTCATTTTTTGGCAATAGAAGAAAAAAGCAAAGATCGACCCCTTATTAAAATTGCATTGGATGATTGGTACAATGCAGAAAATAAGGATTATGAAACATTCAGCAAAAGATATCCCATGAACGGGGAACTGGACCAACAGGACAATAAAATTCAAAAAATGAGGGCTTGGTGTGAAGCCGAACACATTATATACACACCCACCATCTTTATTGACGGATATAAATTACCCGATCAATATGCGGTGGATGATCTGATAAATGTATTGACATAAAAAAACAAAATAGCTACAGCCGATCAGGCTTCTAACATATTCAGTCGCGATGAATGGTCACAGGCTCCGGGTGACTTTAAGGTCCGGGTCAAGAATTAAATTACAATTTAACTAAGTTTATGTTTAACCTTTAAATCAAAAAAACTATGAAAAAGATGAGTTTAAAAATCGCTACAGAGTCTCTTTCCCGTGAGGAGATGAGGATGATTACCGGTGGTAGTGGGGGAGGATGTTTATTGCAATGCGGTGATTGGTCACAATCAATGAGTGTACACAGCTGTGATAGGAGTACTACTCGGTTTTATTGTGGGAGCATAGATAATTTTACACGTTGTAATTGTACTTAGTTAAATATCGGCCTAAGATATTCTTAGGCCGATTTACCCCATATTCTAATATCCATAATATTCTTTAAAAAAATAATAAAATGAATTTAAAACATCTATTGATTTTGAGTTTTCTCTTCGTAGCAGTTTTTCGGCCTACTTATGTGTATTCTCAATATAAACTCCTCAAATCAAGTGAGTTTAGGATTGATTCTTTTTTACCTGTTGAGATTATAGACTATTATTCAAAAAATGACCTTTACCTTGCTTACATCAATAAACCCGAAGTAACAGAAATCCTCATTCTCGATCAAGATGGTAATATACTTGTTCAAAAAGTTTTGGAAGGAGAAGGTCCTGATCAATCTGTAGCTTCTTTAAATAGTATGGCTTTTACCGATGAAGGTAATATCTGGATCCAAACACCATTTCAGATTCTTCTTTATGATCAAAATCTCAATCTCAAAAAAAGGGATAAATACTTATCAAGAAGTCAAGTATACCTTTTTGGAAATATGAAAATCTTTTCTTTTTTCTTTCAAAATGATATTCCAGCTAGTTTTTCATTTATAACCAATCCTAGCGGAGTAGACTGGTCAATGGACAATAGTGATTTTAAAAGTAGGAATTTACTAGAGATATTTCAACCAGAATTTGATAAACAGATTGAATTTGCACCTATTTCTGATAGGGGGATATCTAAATATATAGATAAATCTATTGGGGGCCTGTATTTCCCAATTTATGCCATAGATAGGAGTAATAATAAACTTTACCTGACCACCTCTTTTGATAATGAAATCACTGTCTATAATTTGAACTCATTGAGATTGGAATCCTCTATAAAGATGGAACATGAAGAATTTAAAGCTCTAAAAAATTCAGTTATAACAGGAAAAAGTTTAAGTACTTATAATAATAAAATCACTTTGACTGCGAGAAACCATAAGATTCTGAAGTCAGCTGAAGAGCTTATAATACTTAATTATATCAGAGAAATTTCCCCTCTTACCTATGAAAAAAAGATAAAATCTGATCCGACCTATCATCATTTTAAAGACCCTACCTATCATCGTCTAATCTTATTTGACCAAAACAATCAATTATCCGGAGATATACCTATGCCCAAAAATGGAAAATTAATGATAAGCCTTCCAGGGAAAAGACTTTTGTTTCAGATAGTGGATCCAGAGGTGGAGGAGGATTTTATTCGCTACGAGATATACGAAGTTGTCAAAAAATAACTTTCAATTAAACTGATTTTTAATGGCTCATCAAAAAAAAATCATATTAATCACCTGTTACTTTGGAAAATTCCCCTGGTATTTTCCCCTTTTTGTGTGTCAGGCATGGTCATCACGCTATAGGGTGCAAGTCCCGAACGAGAGTTGCAGTACTTATCGTTAGCCAAGAGCAAGGGTGTCGTGGGCGACTGCGAATCTGAAAGAAGCTGGCGGCAAATGTTCGAGCC
>NZ_JBGSXS010000207.1:0-1953 GCF_041751335.1 Aquiflexum sp. | reverse complement strand
TGGAATTATTAAATGAAAGTCCTCTCCTTGTCACCTCGACGAAAGGAGAGGTCTATTGTTTTTCTGCCCCTTAACAATCTCTAAAATGTTCAGTTTTTGGAATCACTTTAATGATACTCAAAAACTCCCTCTCTGAATTTCAGGTTTAAAGGGTTCAAAAGGATATGTCCTTGGCAATACCTCCACTCCTGTGGTGAACTTGATGGGGGATTGTCCGGGATAGGTGATCTCCACAAAGTAGCCTGTATAACCTTTTGCAGGCTCTTTCAACTCCACCTCATATTTTCCGCTTTCGTTAATCAGGATTTCGGAAGAAGTCCATTTTGGCCCTAAAACATCAATTCTAAAATCTCTGGACCCTTCGTTGGTTGCAGACCACAATTTGAGCGAAGCAGGCCTTTGGTTTGGATCAGTGGTGATTTCTATGCTATTACCATTAATTGACCAAGAGTATTTTGGTCTAGGTACTTCATTCAGAATTGAAGCATAAAAAGCAATTAAATTGGGAAAGGCATCAGATTCACTGAGATCATGACCGTAATTGGGAACGTATTGAATGTGTTTTTCTCCCTCAAGATCATCCCAATAAAACTTCCAGCTGTCCGGAAGAAAAAACTGATCTCCTGCGGCATTAATCAATAATTTGGGCATGTCGTCGTACTCATTTAAATAGGAATAAGGTTCTGTAATTTCCAAAAGCCTATCAAACTCTTTGGAACCCATCCAGTCCATAATCCCCTCTCGCACGTAATCATCAACCGCCGGAGCCCAAAAACCATAATTCTGCCAATGATGCTGGAATGAGGGTACGATATTGAGCAGGTCAATTACTACGGGAACCATCCCTACTACCCTATCATCCACAGCTGCCGTTGTCCATGTGGTCCAACCTCTTTTTGAGGCACCGGCTACAACATATTTGTCCAGAGTTTTATCATGTTTATCCTGTGCGATTTCAGACATCACGTCCATGGCCAACTTCACTGCCCTAGTCATTGGTAATCTAGCCAGCCAAATGGCATCCTCATCTCTCGCCCCACCCTCCATAAATTTTCTCCAACCATAGGCAATAATGGCATCTTCATAACGCTCCCCAAAAGTATCATTGGCAAATACCAAAGGTTGAAAAGGGACATTGTGAATCTGTGCAACAATGGAGTTGGTGCGAATTGCTGCTTCATAGATTATTGGATCCGGTTTTTCGGGCATCTTGGAGTTTTTACTACCCCCTCCTATCCACATCATACCTGTTTCATGTTGCGTTTCTTTGGGAATTACCATGGATATATAATGCCACCATTCTGTTTCATTGACAACATCAATTTTTAGCCAATGCTGGGAGTACATTTTTACCAAATGATAGTCGAATCCCTCCCCTTCAATAGAATGAATTATTTCATACCTGAAAGTAGGGTCTTCGGCATGGACATAGTCTTTGAGGATTGTTGCAGACCTTTCTAAAGTGCTGGTCTCTACATCAGCATTCTGTGTCTGACAACTCAGAAATATGGTGATAAAAAAAGCAGGGATTAATCCTTTGAAGATTACTTTACTAAATATCCTTTTCATAAAATTATTTTGGGTTAAGTTCAAGTCAAAAGATAGCTAAAAATCCCAAAAGAATATAAAACAAAAATAATGAACCACAAAAGAATCAAAAGTGAACAAAAGAATTAAATGGTAAACATTAATTCAAATTTTTCTTTTGTTTCCTTTTGTAACTTTTGTGGTTCAGAAAATTTTTATTTCACATACAATTGATTGAACAGCAACTTAAAGGTATTATGTGCTTGGGCTCTAAATGTAATCTCTGGGCCGAAAGCGTATAACTTTCCTTTTCCGATGGGGGCTTCAAAAGCCACTACTCCATTTCTTAGGTAAGACTCACCCCATGCCCAACCGGACACCAAAGGTGATTCTGTTCCAAACCAAGCCAATGGTTTGACTCCCTGC
>NZ_JBGSXS010000206.1:0-27717 GCF_041751335.1 Aquiflexum sp. | reverse complement strand
ATAACCCATTGGTATAAGCCACAGCCCGAAGAACAGACCTCCTACTCCCCAGGCGTTAGAGCTGAACTGCTCCAAAAGGTAAATGGCAGCAACTTTAAAGTCGGGAGTCAATAATGAGCCATTGGCAATCTTAATGGCAACTCCCATGGAAACCGCACTGATCAAAATGACAACTGCATTCACAGTCCCCCAAATACCGGTCGCCCATGCTGCCACTGGGTTGATATTCCTAAAAAGCTTGTAGAACCAAATCGCAGCCATAGCCTGCGAGCCCACAACACCAATTTCCAGCAAAAGCCTAGCCCTCGCAAAGGATTCCCTTTGAGTCAGGTTATGGAGCGTTTGTTCAGGATCCCCTGAAATAAATAACTGCGGATGAAACACCAAAAATCCCAATACTCCCGTAATCGCCAGGACCAAATACCAGATGCCGGCGATCCGGGCAGTTTTTATCAAATCTGAGTGTTGCTCATGAGTTTCCCCTTTATACAATCCATTAAGGAATGGGGCCAATGGGAACCAATTTTGTACCACTACAATCCAATCCCAATCCTGAACCCCGGACTGACCATTTGAAAAAACCCGTTGAAATAAAGTTGCGGGGAAATGGTAATATGCTTCCCTGCCTGCCAATTTACCCCAAGCCTCCTTGTGTTGGGTTGAAAGATGTCACCACGTCTTTTGGTCAGGGTACCAAATTCCACTCCGATCCAATTGGGTTTGTCTTTTTCATTAGACAGATTTCTTCTGTAACCAATATTGGTGAAATTGTTGATTATGGCAGTATTTTCAGCATCAAAGGCAAACATCAAGTTATTGGAAACATAGAACTGATTTCTTAAGATCCCTTTGTGGTTGAGTTGCAAACCAATCTCACCTGTAATATCTGTCAAAAACTTGCTTCTGTAAACATTGGCACCCACTCCTGCCTGCAAACTCAACATATCGAGGTAACCTGAGGGTCTGTTTTCTGTTAATTTGACTTTACCACTTGGAATATTTGATTGAAATTCCAGGTACCTCAAATACCTGTCTTTTTCTGGCAGTTCACCAATAATTTCTGCCATTATTATAGTAAAATCCATATTTAATAATTCTCTAATATCATTGAAACTGATATTTACCAAATAACTATTGTTGGGATCTGTGACAATGGCTTTGTTTCGGAAATTTTCGATCATTCCTTTTTCTTCCGAAAGGGAATAGCTTTTGATTTTATCGCTATGGAGGATATCAAGTTGTTCCTGATATCTATATTCTATGATATAGGCATTTTCAGGAACACTCCCTACGATTTTCTTCAACCTGTCTTGAAAATCATTTAGGATAAGCTGTAGGCGATTTTCCTTGGTCAGGTTGTGGTAATCTGTTGTCAAGATCACCATATTCATATGTTCAGTGCCTTTGTAGAAAACCGTGTCCCGGGGAATTTTGGCTGACTGGGCAAATACAGTACTGATGTTGAACAGGCAAATGGCTGTCAGAATAAAGTGCATGGTAGTTTTCATAAAATAAGTTGGTTTAGTTTTTATAACCTGATATTGAGCGCATAAGTGTTTTGATAGTCATGGTCTATATTTCCATTTCCAAATTTCAATCTTAGTTTCGTCTGCTTTTTTTGTTTCGGTTCAATGAAAGTTTCTTTAATCAATTCAGGTATATGGGCCACTTTAGGATTTAGTTCCAGATCAAATATTTCGGGTAAATCAATTTCCGGTTTGGATAGAGTCAAAAGTGCCAAATTTGGTTTCGAAATGATGGGACTGAAAACTTCAACACCTTCATCCACTTCTCTTTCACGGTTCTTGGTCTCCGAAATGATTTTTACATTTTTTACAATTGGAATGGATTCCTGAATGATCGTTGGTTTCTTTTCAATTATTTGTTCCTCTGCAGGGAGAACCATTACATAGGTTGATTCTTTTGGAGAAATTTCATTTCTCACATAGGTTTGCAGCTCAAAGAGTTCCTTTTTTTGGGATTCCAATTTTAGGAAGAGGAAGGTTGAAATAAGGAACATCGAAATCGCAGCTGCCATAGCTGAAACAAACCACCAATTAACTGTTTTTCTGCTATTGGGCTTAACAATAGCATCCCAGACTCTTGGTTTGGCTTCTTTGGCAAGGATTTCATTTCTCCTTTCCGATTCCTTCAGTCCATTGATGATGATTTCGTCTATTTTATTGGTGCTCATGGCGATACTTTTTTTTTAATTTTTGGACCATGTAATTTCTCGCTTTGCTCAGTTGTGATTTGGAAGTATTTTCATTGATATGCAGCATATCGCCTATCTCCTTATGGGAATAACCTTCGATCGCAAACAGGTTGAAAACAGTCCTGTATCCCTTTGGCATCATAGCCAAAATCTGTTGTACTTCCTCTACATCCAAAATTTCCGAGTGGTCAACAAGTGGAATATTTAGGCTTAATAGTTCCTCATCTTCCTGAAACATCAGTTCCCTTTTTCCTTTCAAAAAACGGATGGATTCATTGATGAAGATGGTGTTTAACCATCTATGGAAACTTCCTTCTCCCCTGTTTTCATACTGGCTTATATTTTTGAAAATTCTTGTGAAAGAGATGGAAAGCACATCTTCGGTATCATGGTGGTTGGACAGGTATCTCATGATTACATGATAGCTGCGCCTGTAATACCTGTCGAAGAGGTACCTCTGTGCGTGGGGGCTGTTCTGTCTGCAACCTGCTATGATTTCCGGCTCTTCCAAATGATTGTGTGGTTTTCAAAAGTTGGAACCTGAAAATTTAAACAGACGTTGCCTGTGGAAAAATATTATATTGTGAAAAGATGTTAAGGCGTTATTAAAAGTAATGTGGTTGTATGCTTTCTTGCTAATGGATTACTTTTCTTTTGAAGGATTGAAGAAGGAAGACGGAAGATGAAAATCCGCAGAATGAAGCATCATTTTACGGATCCATGAAAATATATTGAAATGGGTAATTATTTTTATGATTCTAAAATATAAGAAAATGGATTCGCTTTCTTTCCAAACCGCAAAAACTACAGAAGATCTTCAAGGCATCCTGGATCTTCAGCAACAAAACCATCTCAGCACAATTAGGGCGATAGAAAATGGGTTTGTATTTGTCAGACATGACCTTACTAAATTGGCAAAAATGCAGTCTTTTGCCCCACAGGTTATCTGCAAGGAGGATGGAAAAGTCGTTGCATTTACCTTGGCCATGACGACTGACTGTAAAGGAGATATTCCTGAACTGATTCCTATGTTTGATGTTTTTGACAAGCTTAACTTATGGGGAAAAAAGGTGTCTGAATTTAATTATATTGTTGTAGGGCAGGTTTGTGTTGGGGAAAAGTACAGGGGAATGGGGGTTTTTGACAAAATCTACGACACATACCGTGAGACTTTTAAGGATAAATTTGATTTTGCCATCACCGAAATATCCACCCGAAACCCTCGGTCTATCCGGGCACATTCAAGGATAGGTTTCGAAGAAATCCATCAATTTACCGATCCATCTGGTGAAAACTGGAGTATTGTGGCATGGGATTGGGGAAAATAGCAAAAAATATCTCCCTTTTGGATTTGGACAGGGGGAATAATTTCCCCATTTATTAAACCAAACCTTATTTTTGATGTCTTGTAATCAGCACGTCCATTACTTCATCCAATTCATAACCTTTGGCCTCAAGCAAAACGAGGTAATGGAAAAGCAGATCGGCTGCCTCGCCCATAAAAAGGTCCTTATTATCATCCTTGGCTTCAATCACAATTTCCACAGCCTCCTCCCCTACTTTTTGAGCTATTTTATTGATGCCTTTGGCAAAAAGTGATGCCGTGTAAGATTGGTCTGAGGGGTTGTTTTTGCGGTCCTTGATAATATGCCTCAGGTGGTCAATAAACAGGGTTTTGGTATTATTAGTCTCCCCGAAGCAAGTATCATCTCCTGTGTGACAAACTGGACCAATTGGTTTAGCCTTGACAAGTAACGTATCATTGTCACAATCCAATGTGATATGCTCAACCATCAAAAAGTTACCTGAAGTCTCTCCTTTTGTCCAAAGACGCTGTTTGGTCCTGCTGTAAAAAGTTACGTGTTTGGTTTCCAAAGTCACATCCAATGCTTCTTGATTCATATAACCCAGCATCAGAACCACATTGGAATCTACATCCTGAATGATCGCAGGTACAAGACCATTTACTTTTTCAAAATCTATTTTTAAGTTGTTCATTTTTTTCTTGATGGTGACTTATGATTTATTGCATATCTTTTGATGTACTTACTCCCTTTTTCAATGGTTGGAAGTCGGAAGACCCACTTCACAATGTCACTTTCTGGTTAAACTTGACACTAATTGCTTAAATTTTCGATACACTGCGGCGCATCAAAATTCACTCTGCTCCAGTGTCCAGTAGTGCGCTGAATTCTTCGGGACAAGCTTTCTCTCGCATCTCGGTTCTCGCATCTCGCTTCTTGTACCTTACCTCTTGGTTCTTGCCTCTTAGCAAATTCATTTCCTCACAAATACCCCTTCTATCTCCAGATAGGTTTTTAAATCTGGGATGGGGATTTCTTTGAAATGGAAAATACTGGCTGCCAAAGCTGCATCGGCCTTACCAAAGGTAAAAACATCCTTGAAATGTCCCATATTTCCGGCACCACCAGAAGCAATAACCGGAATCGTAAGCATGGAAGAAATCTCAGAAGTGATTTCATTGGCAAAGCCTGCCTTGGTACCGTCATGGTCCATGGAAGTCAGCAAAATCTCCCCTGCTCCTCTGTCACAGACTTCTTTGGCCCAAGATTGGGTTTTTAATAGCGTCGGCTTTCTTCCTCCATGGGTATGGACGAAATCAATCCCATCTACATTTCGGGTATCAATGGCCACCACGATACACTGCGAACCAAATTCCTTGGCCATTTCATTGATGATTTTTGGGTTTTTAACAGCTGCTGAATTGATGGAGATTTTATCAGCACCTGCATTAAGCAACACTTTGACGTCCTCAACGGTAGAAATACCGCCACCTACTGTAAATGGAATATTGATGGCTCTAGCAACTTTCCCTACCAGTTCTGCAAGGGTTTTACGTTTGTCTACCGTGGCTGTAATATCCAAAAATACGAGTTCGTCGGCCCCTTCATCTGAGTAGATTTTTGCGAGCTCAACAGGGTCACCCGCATCTCTCAAGTCTACAAAATTCACTCCCTTGACTGTCCTGCCTTCTTTGATATCGAGACAGGGAATTATTCTTTTTGTCAACATTCAAAACAAAATTTTACAAAAACCCTCAAAGGTTCAGCTTCAATTATTTTTGATCCTTGGAGAGCTATTATTTTCAAACCACTTATATCAAGGGAAAATTCCCAAGTCCATATAACTGATTGCAATTCTTTCCAGAGCAAGGATAAATCCGGCAGTCCTTAGACTTTCAATTCCTTTTTCTTTTCTGGTCCTATTCATATCATGGTAGGCGGTGACCATGGTTTCTTCTAAACCTGACAAAACCAAATCCCTCTCGGAAGCACCTTTGATAAGCCCATCTTTTTCATCATCGGTAAATTCCTCTCCTGTAGCATTTTCTATAGTGCTCATCAATTTCCGATATTTTTCCATATCATACCTTTTTTCAAGCTTTCCAAAAGAAACCCTGGAGAGATTTTTGAGCCACTCAAAATAGGAAACCGTGACACCACCGGCATTTAGATACATATCCGGAATTATCATGACACCTTTTTCCAATAAGATTTTTTCAGCTTCCTGGGTTACCGGTCCATTGGCTGCTTCACCTATAATCTTGGCCTTGATTTTATCTGCATTTTCTTTCGTAATCTGATTTTCCAAAGCAGCAGGAACCAAGATATCGCATTCATAGGTAAGCATTTCCTGGCTATCTTTGATAAACTCCCCATGTGGATATCCTTTATAACCTTTGTTTTTCAACTGATAATTTTTGAGGTCTTCAATATTAATACCTGATTCATCCCAAATTCCCCCGTTCCATTCTGCTATACCAATGATTTTAGCACCTGCTTCGCTTAGGTATTTGGCTGAATAATACCCGACATTTCCAAGACCTTGAACAATCACTTTCTTTCCTCTCAGTCCCTTTGTCAATCCCAGGGATTTCATATCCTCTTCGACATTAACAGCCTCTCTGATTCCATAAAACACGCCTTGGCCTGTGGCTTCAGTTCTTCCATCAATACCATGCTGGGAAAGAGGTTTGCCTGTAACACAACCTTTCGCATTGATCAATTCCGGGTTAAAAGCTTCGAATGTATCCACTATCCAAGCCATCTCCCTTGCTCCGGTTCCATAATCCGGAGCAGGTACATCTATAGCTGGGCCAATAAATTTTTTCTTGATCAACTCCGCCGTATAGCGCCTGGTAATTCTTTCCAATTGATTGACATTGTATCTAGTGGGGTCCATGCTGATACCACCCTTAGCCCCTCCAAAAGGTATATTGACCAAAGCACATTTGTAAGTCATCAGTGCTGCCAATCCTTTGACTTCTTCTTCATCTACGTGCTCGCTATATCTGATACCTCCTTTGACGGGTAATTTATGATGCGAATGTTGAATTCTATAACCTGTTAAGGTTTCGTAAGTTCCGTCATCATTTC
This sequence comes from Aquiflexum sp., assembly GCF_041751335.1. Lineage (GTDB taxonomy): Bacteria > Bacteroidota > Bacteroidia > Cytophagales > Cyclobacteriaceae > Aquiflexum. The sequence goes on along the minus strand of NZ_JBGSXS010000206.1, from coordinate 21,105 downwards.
TAAGCGGAAAATGAAATTTGTATATGCTGTTGCATTGCTTGATCTGTTCCAATAAGCTTGGATGAATTTCCATATGTTTGGCGGCGTCATCCACAAAACTACAGACATCATTAAAAAGACTGTACTCAGTTGCTTTTTTCATAAAATAAATATTTAGGTTTATGCACGAAGATACAAATCCTTAACCGAAGTCTTAAACAGAAGGTAGGATATTTCGGAGAACTTGCCAGATATCATTCAAAAATGTAATTGGTACTAAATTCCGATCCGGATTGGAACCCATTCGTACTAAAACCATATTTTGGGAAGGAATGACACAGACATATTGACCATCTCTACCTAACCCACAAATCATGTCTGAAGGGGCATTTGGGGCATAAGAACCGGCCAACGTAACCTGAACCTGTGGAACCATAAAGGTGTCTGAGCCATTAAGCCACCAAAGATACCCATAGCCTTGATTCAAATTCTGGGACATGCTGAGCATTTGCTGAAGGTACACCTTGTCCTTAATGACCGAATTCCCATCCCATTCTCCATTGGCCAAAATCAAGAGTCCAAATCTTGCCATTGATCTGGCATTGCTGAAAAAAACATTGTTGAAATCAATTCTTTGCCAAGAGCCTGTCATTCCGATTTTCGAAGCTAATTTATCATTGAAATATTGGGGGAAGGATCTACCGGTACTTCCCTCGACTACCTTATCCAATAAGGTGTACGGAGCATTATGATATGCCCATCTGGAACCCGGTTCAGCAAGATATTTGAGATTGTTTGCGGAAAAATCATCTCTGTTGCCGACTCCGTCATCCAAGCCTGAGGTCATGGTCAACTGATGCCAAACCTTAATTTCATTCTCCTGGGATTCGGACAGTGAAGTCCATCCTTTGCCCAGATAATCCGAACTTGGGTTTTGAATATTCAAATACCCTTCCTCTTGAGCAATCCCAACCAAAGTCGCAGTCAAAGTTTTGCCTGCCGAAGCCCAATACCAAAGTGAATTTTGATCAAATGGTTGGCTAATTTCCAATCGGGTACCAAAATATTCTTCCATCACAATCTTGCCATCTTTGAGGATAATAAAGGCACGGGTTCCGCCATCTTCCAGCAAGGTCTTGAGACTTGCAATTTCGGATGTATTCCAACCCAAAGAAGCAGGAGTGGAACTTTCCCATGTACTTCCGGTTACAGGTGGAAAATATAGTTCGGTTGGACGAGGATCCGGGACTTGTTTTTCGGTACAGGAAAACAACAAAAGGAAAAAGGAAAATAGATAAACTAGGTTTTTCATTTAGGAAATAATATTTGAATACTTTTTACATTTCATTGACTGATAATATAGCCATCCTCCATTTCAATAATCCTATCCGTACCCTCGGCAAATTCAGGATCATGGGTTACGATCAACATGGTCTGATGGAATTCTGCAGCAAGTTCTTTAAAGATATTAAAAACAATGTCTGAGTTTTTTTTGTCCAAGTTACCCGTAGGTTCATCACCCATGATGATCAGTGGATCGTTCATCAGGGCTCTTGCTATGGCGACCCTTTGTTTTTGGCCACCTGACAATTGATTTGCTTTTTTGAGTGCATGGTCCTGCATATCGAAAATACGTAGTTTTTCCATGGCAATATGTTCGAGTTCTTGTCTGGACTTTTGATTCATTTTGAGTCCCGGAATCATTACATTTTCCAAAACCGAAAATTCATTGAGCAGGTAATGGAACTGAAAAACAAAGCCGATTTTTTCATTCCTTATCTTGGATAAATGATTGGCGGATTTTCCGGTAATGATTTCCTCATCAATCCATAACTTTCCTTCATAATCAGTATCCATGGTGGACATGATGTATAATAAGGTAGATTTCCCGCAGCCTGATTTCCCCATTACCGAAACAAATTCCCCTCTTGTCACCCTGAAACTCACCTCCTTCAACACCTGTGTTTTTTCAGGGCTGAAAAAATATTTATTCACTCCTTTGGCTTCAAGTACCGGTTTTCCTTTCATGAGAGGGTGATATGGTTATTTGGTTGTTGTGTTTTTTTTATGTCTGAATGAATTGCTTTTCCCTATGTTTATCAATTACTATTTTCCTTGCATGCCGGCCCATGCAATTGGTTATATGATAGTTATTTAAACTTCTCCCTTCTGGTCTTCCCAATACTCGGGACAAGATTTGGTTCTTATCTCTTATCTCTTATCTCTTGGTTCTTGTCTCCTGTCTCTAGTCTCTTGGTTCTTGTCTCCTGTTTCTCGCATCTCGTTTCTCGCATCTCGTTTCTCGCTTCTAACTTCTCGCTTCTAACTTCTCGCTTCTCACTTCTTTGTCTCACGTCTCGAACTCATTTCCCCCTAATAATTTCCACCGGATCTACCCCACTGGCTTTTCTGGCTGGGAAATAACCTGCAAAATAGGTGGTAATCAAACTGAAAATACCTCCAATGATATAGTACTTGGGATTGAAGTCAACAGGGAAAGTTTTGATAGTTGGTAACGCTTCAGTTTCAAAAGGAATGCGTTCGATACCCAAACCAGCAACAAAACCCAAAACCAGACCTATCGCTCCACCAATAATTCCGATGGTCAATGCTATCGTGATAAAAATCCTGTTGACATCGCCACCAGAAAACCCTATTGCTTTTAATATGGCAATGGTATCCATTTTTTCATAAATCATCATGTTCAAAATATTGTAAATCCCAAAACCAGAAACTACCAAAAGGGTGATGCCTACAGCATAACTGATCAATGTCCTGATCTGCGTACCGGTTTCAAACTGGGCATTTACAGTCTGAATATCATCGGCATCAATTCCAAAGATACCCTGGTATTCCCTTGCCATAGCAGGGGCTTTTTCAAAATCATTCAATTTCACCTGAATATCGGTAATATAGGATGCTGATTCACCAAGCATTTTCTGGGTAGTGTTGATCGATGCATAACTCTGTACATTATCCAAATCGCCCAAACCAGACTGATAGTAACCGACAACTTTTAGCTGGATTCTATTTCCTCTGGCGGTGGTAGCTTGGATTACATCTCCAATTTCCGCCATCATTCTATCCGCTGCACCTTTGCCCAAAATGATACTATTTGCAATGTTTTTCAAATCAATATAATTTCCGGCAGTTACATAATCTTCAAACGCAAACAACCTACTTTCTTCCTCTACATCGATCCCATTGATTACCCCGGTGATATCAATCGTGCCAACATTATAAAAAACCTGGGCCGAAATCTTTGGGGCGACACCCAGCACCCTAGGATCCTCCTTTAAGGTCATGATGATTGCCTCATTATTATAAATGTTCAGTCGGCTCGCTGCAGGTTTTACAGAACGGATGATATTATAAAAATCCGAGAATCTCCCATCACCATCAATAGGTTGATTGGGATTAGGTTTGACTTCGTTGTAAAACCTGATATGTGGTGTACGGTTCAAAATCAAACCATCCAATAACTGGTTGAGTCCATTCATAAAACCCAACAAAGCGACAAACATGGTGATGCTGAATACCACTCCCGTAGCAGCGATAGCAGTCTGTTTGAACCTGGCAATCATCAGGGCTTTAGCGATATTTAGTATCAATCCAACCCTCATTTCCCTGGTTTGATTACTTGAGTTTTTTCATCGATTCCTGAGATGATCTCTGCTTTTTGATAATCCTTCAGACCAAGCTGAACAGGAACTGTATCGTTATCAGTGGTAATGACATATTTTTCATTGAGAATATATGATCTTGGTAAAATCAGGGCGTTTTCCTTTGACTGAATAATGATATTCGCTTCCAAAGTGAGATTAGGATATAAAACAGAGGGCACATTTATATAAACCCCTTCCACCATGAAGCTTTTACTTTGTTCATCCATCAGCGGATTGATTTTTGTGACAATAGCTTCAAAAACTTCCCCTCGATAGCTGTCCATGGAAACCAAGATTTTCTGCCCCCTTTGGATTTTGACAATGTCGTATTCGTCCACTTGCATTTCGAGGATAAATTCCCGATCACTTCCTAAAACAGCCAAAGGTGTCTGGGCATTAACCATTTCTCCTTTTTCCCTGAGCAAAGCATATACCCTACCATCTACTTCACTCTTTAGCACTAGGTCACTTTCAAGCGCTCTAGAAATGGAAAGGTTTTTAGAGGCACTTCTTTCATTGTAATCAATCTCCCGCTTGAGGTCAAGGTACCGAAGTTTGGAAGCTTCATAGCTGGTTTTTGAATTTTCAAAGGCCAGTTGACGTTGCTCCAAATCTACAGCGGTGCCAATTCCCTGTTCTCTCAACCTCTTTTGCCTTTCATAAAGCAAAGAATCATTTTGGTGTTTTGTTTTTGAATAGGCAATACTTATTTCTAAGTCTTTCAGCTTGGTCTGATTCGCCTGCCTGTCAGCATAAGCACGATTAAGTTCAGCACTTTCCCGATTCAATCTTGCAGATTCATTGAATATGGATAAAATAGGAGTGCCTTTTTTCACAGTATCGCCTTCCTGAACAAAAATCTCCTGTACGGTCCCATTGGCATTCGCAAAAGCCTGATATTGATATAATGCTTTGATCAATCCTGATGCATAAACAGATTCAGATATGTTTTCTCTTCGGGGAAATGTGCTGTCGTCTGAAGTGCGACAGGAAAAAAACAATAATCCAATTACACAATAAAATGTGAAGTATTTTAATTTCATAATGGGCAGGTTTGCTGCTTTGAATTTAACCGTTAATTTAAAGAAACTGTAGCGGATTTGGAAAAAATGTTTGCGGGTAATGACCGGTGGTTGGTGACCGATGTTGGTGTCTTCATTGCGAGTCCCCATCATTTTGAAAATGTTCAGAAAAGGAAATACATGGAAGCTACATTACTTGGGCCTCGTCCGCGATAGCTATCAGGCTCGGCCACCGGGGTCGTTTTTTGGGGAGGTGGTGGTGGTAAAAGCGGCGCCGCCGCAATTCCCACCACCACTCAACCCAACTTCCCTATCAGCCATCTGGCAATTCCAGGAGAATGCTGTCCCAAAAATGCCAGAAATCTGCCATGCCCGGTAAATACAAATGATTTCTTTCTTTTGCCAATGGCATTCACCATTACTTCGGCAGCTTTATCAGTAGGCCACATCAGGTTTTTTGGCCTTGGGTCTTTATTTTCCGGATGAAAGACACCATCATTGTCTACCCTGGTGATATCTGAATCCACAAACCCCGGGTGAATGACTGTACAGCTCACACCCGTTCCTTTCAATTCCAGCTGCAAAGTCTGGCCAATCGAACGAACTGCTGCTTTGGACGCACCATACGCCCCTGTATTGGGATTAGGGAGATAAGCTGCCACGCTGCCAATAAGTACCAATCGACCTTTGGCTTGTTTTAAATGTGGGATGGCAAATTTAGCAGTCAAGGCCAATCCGGTCACATTGCCATCCATTTGCCTTCTCCAATCTTTTGCGGTAAGCTTTTCCAATTTACCATAAATGCCAAATCCTGCATTGGCAATTGCTACATCCAATCGACCATATTGTTTGATGATCTCCAATACGGCACTTTCTATCTGCTGTTCATCCAAAATATCACAAGGAATGACTATTCCTTCACCACCGAGTTTTTTTACTTCCATCAGCACTTCTTCCAATTCCGGAGCTCTACGTGCGGAAAGTGCTAAAATCCCTTTATGCTTGGCAAATTCATAAGCCATAAATTTTCCCAATCCGGAGGAGGCACCCGTGATCCAAATGACTTTTCCTTCAAACGTATTATCCATATCAGCTTTTAATATTTCATTCAAATTAAGAGAAAATGAAAGTGACAGCGTTCCACCTAATAGTCAGAAAACAGCTTCAGAATTTGCCGTGAACCTCATTCATCCAAAGGCTTTTTTGCGTAAAAAGTTCAATACGAAGGATTGAGGAGATGTGAGACTGTAGATGTGAGGGTTTGAAACACAAGATGTATGATTTTTGACCAAATCCACATCTTATGTTTCACCATTTTGCCTTATTCCAATCCTCAACTATGCAGCAACTCAGCAAACCAATTTCTCGATTATTCTCGCCCTAATACACTTAGGGTAAGATTTAGCTCCCCGTAATCCGGACCAAGCTTTGATTTTTGGCTCGGTCTTATGTCTTGGGTCTTGTGTCTTATATCTCACTTAGAAATTTCCAAAATATCAAAAACAAAAGCATATTCCCTTGCCAGTTCTTTAAGGCTTTCGAATCTTCCACTAGCGCCTCCATGTCCGGCATCCATATTGGTATAGAGGAAAAGTTTGTTATTGTCAGTTTTCAGGGTTCTCAGCTTCGCAACATATTTGGCGGGTTCCCAATATTGGACCTGTGAGTCATGTAGACCCGTGGTCAAAAGTAGATGTGGATAATTCTTTGCCTCCAGATTATCATAAGGAGAATAGGATAGCATATAATCATATTGTTCTTTGATGTTGGGATTGCCCCATTCCATCCACTCGAATGTGGTCAATGGAATGGTCTCATCTTCCATGGTAGTCATTACATCAACAAATGCAACCTGTGAAATAATACCCTTGTAAACTTCAGGGGCCATATTGGTCACTGCTCCCATCAAAAGCCCGCCTGCACTTCCTCCTGATGCAAAGAGCATATCCTTTGACACATAGTTATTGTCCTGCAACCATTTGGAACAATCTATGAAATCATAGAAGGTGTTTTTCTTGTTCATCATTTTTCCATCCTCATACCATTCACCTCCCATTTCCTGCCCTCCTCTTATATGTGCTATTGCATAGACAAATCCCCTATCCAACAAACTTAATCGGGTACTGCTGAAAGCCGATTCCGTAGAAGACCCATAAGAACCGTAAGAATAAATCCATCCCGGACAGCTGCCGTCTTTTTTGAAGGTATCTTTTCGAAAAACAATAGACATGGGAATTCTTTTTCCATCCCTTGCTGGCACCATGATTCTTTCGGTCTGGTAATTTTCCTTATTAAAATCCCCCAAAACAGGCTGTTCCTTCATCAATATTTTCTCCCTACTTTCCATATTGTAATCGAAGGTAGAATTGGGAGTCGTAAGGGAAGTATAGGAATACCTTAATATTTTTGTATCGAAAGCTGGATTGTATCCCAAACCTGCATAATAGGCTGACTCTTCAAATTCCATTTGATGCTCAGAATTGTCAGCAGTTTTGATAATTCGGATATTGGCCAATCCTTCTTTGGTTTCTTGAATGGCAAGGTAGTCTTTAAAGTAATCCACATTTTCAAGGAAAATATCAGAGCGATGAGGAATCACATCTTTCCATAGACCTATTTCTGGGTTTGAAATAGGCGCTTCTACCAACCTATAATTGACTGCATCTCGATTAGTATAAATATAAAACTTGTCTCCACCAGCATGGTCCGCACTATACTGCACATTGTCCTGCAAAGGGCTAATTAACTTTGGTTTACTTGGATTATCTGCATCTAAGTACATGGAATAAGAAGCATCAGTTCTGCCGGAACCGATAACAATGTATTTTTTGGATTTGGTTTTTCCTACTCCACAACTCAGGGTTTGGTCTTTTTCTTCAAATACCACCTCATCCTGCGTGGCATATTCTCCTAAAATATGTCTTTTAATCTGGTAGTTTCTCAGGGTTTTCATATCCGGGATTGAATAATAAAAAGACTTGTTGTCATTGGTCCATACGGCACTGCTTCTGATATTTTCAATTTGATCAGGAAGCATTTCGCCTTTTCTGAGGTCTTTGATCATGACTGTATAAAAATTCCTGCCAACTGTATCCATGATGATGGCAGCAAGATTATGGTCAGGGCTGACTGAAGTCCAAAAGCTGAGGAAAGATTTCCCTTTTCCCAATTCATTGCCATCCATAACAATTTCTTCAGGCGCATCCAATGAGCCTTTTTTACGGGCATAGATGGGGTATTCGCCACCTTCCACGTATCTGGTGTAATAGTAATAATCGTCTAACTTGTAAGGAACAGAAGAATCATCTTCTTTTATCCTGCTTCTCATTTCATTGAATAGCTTTTCCTGAAATCCTTTGGTATGGGCCATCATGGTATCCAAATACTGGTTTTCAGCCGTCAGATAATCGATCACTTTAGGATTATCGCGGTCATTGAGCCAATAGTAATTATCAATGCGTTTATCCCCATGTTTGGAAGTGATTTCATAAGGTGTTATTTCAGCTACGGGTGGCTGTACATTAGGCAAGGGTGATGGGGATTTGGAGTCTTGGGGGGAACATGCTACACTCATTCCTATACTTAGAATTAAAAGGTTCTGGATTTTATTTTTCATGGTGAAATAAGGATAATCAGCAAATATATAAAATGAATGTTTAGTATTAACTTTTAAACTCCAACTCCTGTCTATTCCCCTAAAATCATACCCAAAAACTCCTCTTTGGAGACTTTACCTGATTTGACTTTTTCATAGTAGGCATACACTACTTTATCGACGGCTTGCATATATGCGTCATTGACCAAATAATGAAAAGGGTATTCTAGCAGCACTTCATGTTCCGCTAGGAGATTTACCAAGAAATAGGCTGCCCTTAGCTGTCCTGTTTTGGAATAATAATAGATCCAGGGTGAATAAAAAGATTGCAGCTCAGATTTGTGGAATTTCTTCCGTTTAGGATCAAAATCCTGGATTTTATGGCAATCATTCATCGCCTCAGGAATGGCATCGACCTCACCCAATTCAATTATAGATTGGGCATGGCAGGATAGTCCAAACAAATAATCCGGAAATTTGCTTTTGATCTCCAATGCAACCTGAACTGACTTTTCAATCTTTCCCCATCTTTGAAAATACTCCCATTTATACTGCCACAGCACCCTGTTCGCAGGCCATTTTTCAATCCCTTTTTCTATAAATTCAAGAAAAGCAGGGGACTCCTCATCAATTTCCATATCATTAAGCTTCCCGTAAGCCTTTTCCATGTAACTCATTTCCTGTTTACCAAAGGAAGTATTTGAAGTAGGCTTTTCCGTAGTAAGGACCTTGGTAAAAGGAGAAAACAACTTTTCTTCCCTCAAATCAGGATAAAAATATCCTGGCAACATGGAAAGGGTGAATAACAAAATATCTTCTGGCAAATCCTCAAAATCAGCTTCAACATAAAAATCCTCCCAATCCACCTCATCCCAACTGAAACAGGAATCATAGAATCGATCTTCAAATTCATCAAAATCATCATCCTCTTCAAAGTCTTCTCTAATGATTTTATAGGTTCCGGGTTTGCCATATTTCAGAATCTGACGCTCGAAATAATCAGCTCGCTCATCTTCCATATCCAAATAAAGATGGGCTATATTATCCTCACCCAATGGAACATCCATTTTGGGAAAATCATCAGAATCTTCCTCCAAGATCAATTCCGCAAATCTAAAATCCTCATGGGGCGCAATCCCATATTCTTCGGCAAAGGCCACAGATTCAAAAATAATATTATGGATCAATTCATAGGAGACGGGCAAATATTCTAACATGAGGCTATCCTCATATCCTCGGATCAATTCCCGATAGGTTGATTCAGGTTCATTCACAAAAAATAACACATCCTTCACCCCTGTGCAGAACAAGTCAACCAAAAGAGAGACAAATGTCAGGTTACCGTTGACATGTCTTCTGGAAAAAACCAACGGGAACTCTTTTATTTCCTCCCAATCCTTTGGTAAAAGACATTCATAAACAGGCAACTTCCGGGCATTGCCTGATTTTAAATAGGAAATTGGGTTGAAGCTGGTTTTTTGTGGTTTGGATTTCTTCTTTGCCATGGATAATAGATTTGGAACTGCAAGGTAAATGGTTGGTTTCGGAAATTTAGCCGAAAGTTAAATTTACTCTTTTACCAAGTCCAAATTCAAAAATCCGGTAAAGGGTGGAGAGTTGAATGGAAGATTTTCTGTTTCCTTTTTAGAAATTAGACCATGCTTTGGCTTTTGATCTTAGCCACCGCAGGAAGGAGGTTGGCAATGTGAGAAATAGGATGGCTTTGACCCAACTATGATCCTATTGTGAGCCAACTTCTTTTATATTCTATTATTTTGTGATTCTAATATCAATTTTGTCTAATGCTAAGTGTTGTGGTAAGAGCATTATTCTCTTAGTTTAATTATTTCTTCTTTAAGTTTTGGAAGTTCTCTTATCACAATTGTCCAAATTACTTCATCTGATATGTTATCATATTCGTGAGTAATCCTGTTTCTTGTCCCTATTATTTGTCTGGCACTTTGTATTTGGATTTTGGCGTTTTTGTAGTTAGTTATTCTATTTACAGCTTCTCTAATAATTTCAATATTTCGATCAACTGCTTTTTTGGTTTTTAGGTCCTTCTGAAATTCAAAAAAATCTCTCTTCTCAGGCAAAAAGTCAAAAATTTCATCTATTGACCTTAGAATATCCTAAAGCCAAGCGTTTATCTTGTTATCCATAAAGTACAACTTTTGACTCGTTAATTTCCTTTCTGAAAAATGAGTTTTTTATTCCTCGTTCTTCTATCAAGTCAATTTGTCGCTTTAAAATCTGTTCTAAATTATCCTTTAGTTGAAAATACAAATCGGCATATTTTATTGGATCATTTTCGTCAAAGTCAACCAAGAAGTCAATGTCCGATTCTGTAGAAAAGTTGTCTGTTAGGACAGAACCAAAAGCAGAAAAACTCTTGACTTTATATTCTCTACAAAGTTGTTTTATAAGTTTTAAGTTTTTCTCTGAAATTTTCATATTTGATTAATCTTAATCACGAAATTACAAATTTTTCGTGAGTTCAGCTTTCCTCTAATAATGGGAAAAGCATGCCAAATTGGAATACTTTCCCCATTATAGTAAAAAGAACTTCTATAAAAATAAAGGATTTTTGAAAAAATCCAACCCCTCACCAATCCCCTATAAAAAAAGCAAGCAATAGATATAGGTCTGTTGCTTGCATATTTTCAATGAAATTACCCACCCCCAATCAATTCCCAGGCCTCACCGCAGGCCTCGGGAATGGCGGTGGAGTGATTTCTATCTGCTTTTCTTTTTCCAATAATTTCAGGGCTTCTTCCACACCACGTTCTAATTGAATATCTCTTCCCTCGGCAAATGATTTGGCATCGATAGAAACTTCTATTTCAGGCCCAATGCCTTGATTCTCCCCTATCCATTCATTTCGGATGGGGTCAAAGACGGCATTGTCCGGTGAGGTCATGGCGCCGCCGTCCACAAAACTGTAGTGCACAGAAGACTTTACCAATCCGCCCCAGGTCCTTTTTCCTATTAATGGCCCTGCATTTTGGTTCCTGAATACCCATGGGAAGAAGTCACCGCCTGAACCTGCCAGTTCATTGATCAGCAATACTTTCGGTCCCAATATCCCAGCGGGTAATTTGAAATGCGGCGCACCCGGCACTTCGTTGGTAATCGCGCCTCTTAATTTTCTGGTCATCAGGTCCACCATATAATCATCCAGCAAACCACCTCCATTGAAGCGCTCATCGATAACCGCCCCGAGTTTGTCCTGTTGGGCAAAGAAGTACCTGTTAAAGGATTCAAATCCGGGTCCTCCCGTATTGGGAACCCAGACATAGGCCAGTTTACCGCCGGACAGTTCATCCACTTTTCTCCTATTATCCTCCACCCAAGCCCTTTGACGCAGACCGTATTCAGAACCAATCGGCAATACGGTCAATTTCCTTGCGCCATTCATATTGGGTTGCCTATTCAAATGAATGATGGTTTGTTTGCCTGAAGTCCCCTTGAATGCCTCGTAGATATCCATGGTAGCATCTACCTCCTGTCCATTTACAGAAAGCAGGTAGTCCCCTACATTCACCTCAAGTCCCGGTTCACTCAATGGGGCTTTCAGGTTGGGATTCCAGCTTTCGGCAGTAAATATCCTTTTGATCCTCCACTTGCCATTGGCGATCTCATAATCCGCTCCCAACATGCCTGTTGCCAGCGTATCCACTGCCGGAAAATCCCCTCCAAACACAAAACTATGCCCAACGGAGAGCTCTCCGTTCAGCTGATCCAAAAGGTAGGTCAGATCCTGTCGGTGCTGTATGTAAGGAATCAGGGGACTGTATCTCTCCCATACATCATCCCAATCCCTGCCATGTGTCCCAGGATCATAGAAATAATCCCTTTCGTATCTCCAAGCTTCGGTAAAAATCTGTTCCCATTCCTGCTTCCTATCCAAGTCCATCCTAAGGTCCATCTGGACCATGCCATCAGATGGTCCGGGATTTTTGTCCACACTGACCACTTTCCAGTTACCTGAAGCGAAGTAAAGCAACTTCTCCTTGTTCTGCGAAATCTTAACCCGACCTACCCCTTTGGTAAACTCCTCGAGCTTTTTTCCATCGACGGTGAATTTATGCAAAATCAAACCAGGGGAATTTGGAGCGGCTTCTGCTAGGAAAGCTGTTTCTTTTTTTCCTGCCAAAATGAAATTGTAGGACTTTACCGGAACAGACAGGGACAAGGTCCTTTCTTCCAGGCCATCCCAATCAATTTTTACGCTTGTCTCTGAATCCTTAATTTCTTTTTTGTCATCCTTGGCATCCCCTTTTTTAGGTTCTTCTTTTTTTGCTTCTTCCTTTTTCACCTCCTCTTCATCACTCTTTAAGGGAAAAGGAGTTTTTTCATCCTTAGAAAGCACAATAAGGTAAGCCGCATGCTCGGGCCTAGCCGAGATAGCCGAAGTATTGGCCCAACCGGAACCCAAAGCCAGATTCGTACTGGCCAAAAAATACAGGTATTTGCCCCCGGCATCCCATGTGGCAGAAAAAGAATCCGCCAGGTTATTGGTGACAGGTTTGGTTTGGTTGGTATCCATGGACCATATATAAATCCTTCGGAACATATTTGTCCCGGTTTTGCTGTAGGAAAGGTATTTGGAATCCGGGGACCATTCCAGTTTCATATTTCCCCGCTCTATGTTGATGCCACCGGAGTCGATGGTTTTGATCTCCCCATTGGCCACATTCAGGATTTTCAGGTAAACCTTATTGTCCACTAAGGCAATGTACTTTCCATCCGGTGACCAGGTGGGTTCCCAGACCATTTTGGCGTCTCCTATGGATATTTTTTTGGCCGGGGTCAGTCCATCTTGGCCGGAAATCAAAAGCTGATAACCTTTCCCATCCTCATCAGAAAACCATGCTACCTGATCTCCTTTGGGTGACCAAATGGGATTTCTGTCGGCTGCACCGGAACTCTTGCTCAGGTTCCGGGGACTTCCATCCTCAACAGGTACCGTGAAGATTTCCCCTCGGGCTTCCAGAATGATTCTTTTGCCATTGGGGGAAAGATTGGCATTGGTGGCTCTCGAAGTCACTTTTTCCAATCTTGGTTCAGCCCAAGGGAAATCGCCTTTTACTTCAATGGGTATTTGTTTTGCGGTTCTGCTTTCAGGATTGAACAAATGCAGCAATCCGTCCTTTTCATAAATCAATTGCTCACCTTTTCCCGAGAGCCACATGATATCCGAGCCTTCAAGTTGGGTCAATTGCTCCAGGTTTTTATTTGTTGGATCATAAGACCAGATATTGCTAACCCAATCTCTATCGGAAAGAAAATAAACCTTATTTCCCAAAACCACTGGGAATTTATCCGTAGTCCTTTCATTGGGGATAAACTCTTCGCTCATGTCATTCAAATCTGTAATGATCAGCGGGGTATTCTGTCCACCCCGGTAAGCCCGCCATGTTTCATCCCAACGGGATATAGGTTCCACCACCAATTTATTTTCACCCAAATAAGACGCCCTTACTCCCCTTGGAACCGGAATCTCCTCAGAGGGACCTCCATTAACAGGGACTTTCCACAGCCTGCTGTAACCAACCGGGGCCGTATCCCTGCCACTTTCATAGATCACATAGCTACCATCCGGAGACCAACCAGCAACCCTTGCTGCAGAGGGATGCCATGTCAATTGTCTGGGTGTTCCCCCTTCGCTAAAGACCACATATACTGCGGTAGCGCCTGTCCTGTTGGAACTGAAGGCAATCTGCTTCCCATCAGGAGAAAATCGGGGATTATCCTCAATCGCAGGAGTACTCGTCAGCCTTTTGGCCTCCCCTCCCTGAATCGGTGCCAACCAAAGGTCGGCGCCATACACAAAGACGATTTGGTCTTTGCTGATATCCGGTTGCTGTAGTAGCCACGTTCCCTGTGCATCGAGTGTGAGGTGCGAGCATAAAATCAATACCAAGGATAAGAAAATCGTGGCGAGTGTGGAATATTTGTCAATCATGGTGTTGGGTTTAATAATTGGTGAATGCTAGGGTTTATGGATTATTTCTTACAAAAGGTTGAATCCTGCCATAAGTCAGGCACCTCCATAGCCACTCCAATGGACCAAACAGGAAATACTTCAACCAAATCGGGCTGATGATCAACTGAAAAATCCAGATGCCGATTACCAAGTAATACAGCTGATAATATTCCCATTCCGCATATTGATTCAGACCATATCCAAAAAAGACAAGGGTACAGATCACCGAGTGCATGATATAATTGGTGAAAGCAGTTTGTCCTACGGCCCTCAGTCCATTCATCAATGTTGTGAAATACCCCTTTTGATATATCAGAATCACCAAAGCAACATGGGCCATCATGATCAGAATCCTTTGAAAATCGTAGATCAGGGCTACCCAATTGATAGGATGTTCCTCAAAAAACTTAAGGGCTGTTTCCACATTGGGGAAATGGATGGTGTTGTGGATAAAAGAAAATATTACCAAGGGCAGGCCAACACCATATCCTATCCAAATGGTCTTTTTGTATTGGGACTGCGTCCATTGCATGGTCAGAAAGCCCCATTTGTACAGGGCTATGCCCAATAACATCAGGGCCAACATATCCCAAATGGAGAAAATCAGGTACTTAAATTGCCCGTCCCAAGCTTTGGGACGGATGTGGCTTGCTACATCGGAGTAGCTTCCTTTCATCAATGCAGTATGTTCCACTACTTCTTCCCTATTAGGAATCATATCCTTTCGGGTTTCTTCCCAAACTTCCATTGCCGCCAATTCCTTTTCCCCTATTTCATTGCCAGCCTCCTGTAAAGTAATGGCTTCTTTGTAATCCAGGTATTTTCCCCGGATATTTTGCATGAATAAAGTGTTGGCAACAAATCCGATAATGGCAACGATAGGCACACCCATTGCCAGGTATTTGGGTTTCATTTTTCTAAAAAGGAAAGCCAACATTCCTATCAGTCCATAGAAATAAAGTATATCCCCCATCCAAAGGATCAAGTGCGCATGGGCCAATCCAAACAAGGTCAACCAGATCATCCGCTTGTAAAATAGCCAAGTGGCGGATTTCCCTGCTTTTTCCTTATTGGTAGTAAAGAGTATGATTCCTGCACCAAACACCATAGAAAACAATGCCCGCATTTTGCCTTCAAAAAAGATGATATTGACTGCATGCACCCAGAAATTGGTATTCGAAGTATCCTGATTCCAAGGCTCGGAGTAATACTCTTCCATGGAGAAATAAGGAATATTCAAAATCAGAATACCCAAAAGTGCTACGCCTCTGATAATATCGATGATATCTATTCTATTGACAAGGACAGAAGGTTTGGGGGAGTTGTCTATCAACTCGGTTTCGGAAGTGGTTTGTAGTGACATTCGAGAGCGTGTTTGATATAAAAATACCAATAAATTTAACCAAAAATCAACAGGTTTACTATCACATAAAAATGTTATAAAAAATCTTAATTAAAATCAAATTTGCGCATAGGAATTTGCCTAGTCATACAATGGATTCCCCCACCATTGGCATTCACGTAGGTGGCGTCTATAAATACGAGTTTTTTATTCGGATTTAGTTCTTTGAAAATCTGTTCGACCTGTTTTTCCTTTTCTAGAGAACTCCCCTGTGCTATATAAGAGGGGATAATGATTTTATCATTTGTAAAGAGAAAATTCATATAGCTGGTTGCGGCGACAAATTTCAAGGTATCACCTTCTACAAAACCTTTACTTTCATAATACTTTCTTACTCCTTCTTTTTTTAACCTTTCTGCGTCCAATATCCTATCTTCTATGACATGTGCCGGCATGGGGAGTTTGATGATTTGGAAAGGCTTCCCATCTTGGTCTCTGGCTTTCTTTAGTATTTCGTAATTCTTATTCATCCGCTCAAATGTGGCTTTTTTGATGGGATTGAGGTCTTTTTCATCTTCGTCTACCCAAGCCAATAAAATGGTATTTTCATTTACAAACCTTGCAAATTCATCCGTATGGCCATTGGTACCCCCTGATGTATAATTTTCGAAAAAATCACCTCCTCCATCCTCGGCCAAGCCATCAGATAGCCAAATCACATTGGTTACGCCCAAAGTCCTGTAGAACTCATCCTCAAAGTGTTTTTTTGTCAAAGTATCACGCAATGCTTCGGGAAGATTCCGAAATAAAAAGGATTCCGATACTAATAAAGAGCCTTTGCCATTGACATCAAACGCACCTCCTTCGATAAACATCCAGGATTTTTCATGAATTTCGCCTTTTTCGACAGCGACCAAACTATCTATGGCCATCATTTTTATTACCGTTTGATACTCTTTGGCCAGTTCAGTTGAATCTGCATCAATATCCCTCAACCGCTTCATATACCTGAAATAACCGGTATGATTGAAATCAATGGCTCTCCTTTCACCTTGCCTGTTGATAACAAAAGCAGGGGCACTGTCTCTTGACCAGAAAACTTTGTCAGCTGGAATTTGGGAAATTTCCACCCTATCTAATGGCACTTGAAGTTCTGTCAGAAAATCATGGGCTGCCTGCTGAAGGCTGTCTGAAGTCACCCAAAGCACCACATCTATATCCTCTTGCAATTCCCTGATGATATTGGCAGAAATTATATGCAAGGTGTCATCTTTCTTAAGGTTACCATCCCAACCCATCCAAACAGCTTCTTGGGGTTCCCATTCAGCCGGAAAGAAAAAAGCGGATGTATCAGGTTTTTCTTTGCAGGAGAAAAAAACAATTAAAGCAAAAATCAAACAGGTGAAGTTTTTCATTCCTCAATGTAAAAAAAAAGATTGCATTTAGTTGATTTTCAACAAAAATTCCCCCACTCTTCTACCCAACCCCTCTGCTTTTTTTAAAAATATCTCCTGCACTTCTTTATCGGCAAATTCACCTTCTCCCGTAACAGCCGAGGCGCCAAAAGCCGCCTCTACCTCTTCCCCTCCTACAATCACCATCCCATGGATCATCATGGCCCGGATGATGCTGAACATCACCGCCTCCTCACCAATGGAAAATCCCCCTCCCGTGACAAATACAGCACCAATTTTATCTTTCAGTGGCCTATTTTCAAAAGGCCAGGAATTGACAAAAGCTTGTACTTCAGGGGTCATATTGGCATTGTAAACAGGGGAACCAAGAATGATGGCTGAGGCTTTCAGTATTTCCTCTTCAGTAACTTCCGCTATGGGCTTGAGGATATATTCAACGCCTTGGACTTCGGCTACTCCCTTGGCAACTGCCTCGGCCATGGCTTGGGTTTTTCCGGATTGAGAGTGGTAGGTGATGAGGATCGTTGGAATAGATTGGGCAAACAAGGCTTGTGATAAGCCAAGTATAAGGTTCAAAAGTAAATAATGGACTAGTATTTTCATTTACATATTGATTAGTTACTAAAAACGATAAAATTACCCACTTTTAACCAATAAAGGAAATTCTTAAAAGGGTCTTGGCAAGCTCGACCACCGGAGCGTTATTAATTTAAGGAGGAGGGGGAAGGAAATGCGGCACAGCCGCATTTCCTTCCCCCTCCTCCTACCACTATAAATATAAACCAACAGCTTCTTTTTTTGAGCTGATCTTTATTCTTTTAGGCTCGAAAACTGATACTTAGGTAATAATATACAATAAAATATAATTAAAATGAATTCATGCCGTGAGACTTCATCCATCAACTTTTGAACAAGAAAAACACAAAATCCTCTCCCCACTCAGCTGCACCAACAATTTGGCTGATCACCATCAATATCCAGTAAACTACAAATAATATCCAGGATAAGGGTAATACCTTACCAAATACCCTGTAATCATGAACCAGTAATCCTCCTGATAAACCCAATAGCAAAAAAGGACCAATTAAATGCCCTAAGTTTGAATCCATCAAATGTGCTGCTGTGCCTCCGACTCTTGAACTTGCAGCAAAGAGATAGGCAAGCCCAGTGAAAAACATCAATCGCTTATGGATTTTCGGGTTGGTTCTGTACTGGATCCCCAGTGCCAAGCAGCTGACAAAAAACAAACTCATCAAAATATCAAGCCAAAGAATGGAAGATAACCCCGGTTCTATTTCACTTACTGTTTGTCCTAATTCAGCAGCAAGTGACTCCATTCTGTCTGGAAAAAGGCTGATGGCATAAAATGTGGATACCAAAACCAATATTGCCCATAGCGCTCCAAAATAGCCGGATTTTTTGTGTATCTTCAGGTTTTTGGTCTTGACCAATCGGGTTTGAACTACCAAAAACACATACCAAATAGTCAAAATCATTCCATGGATGATATAAGGTAAGGGCAATCCTTTTGGATAAAAGGGTTGTTCCTCAACCAAAAATTTGAGATAAAAACTCGGGGCAAACCCCAAAAAAACAACAATGAGGAAAATCCAGCTTGAAAGGTAAAAGAAGTTACTTTTTTGTGAATTTGGAATCATGCTTAAATAGTAAAATGGTAAAATACTTTTATTATAAGAATAACTTAAACTAAAACTCCATCACTACCTTCACTTCATCAGAAAGCACCAGGCTCTTCTCTCCCAACCCAAAATCCAAACGGTCAATCACAAATTCTCCCTTGAACTTCCGATGCTTTCCCGACTGCATAAACGTAAATGGAATTTCCACCTCCCTTCTAACATCTCGGATCTGCAATTCAAAAATTCCTATAAATGCATTCTTCCCATTGGCTTTAAAGGATTTGGAAGTCAGATTGATCAAAGGGAATTTCTCTGTATGGAAATATTGTCTGCCCTGCAGGTGCTTATCTCTGAGTTTGATTCCCGTATCCATGCTGGCAGGATTTGCTGCTCCTCTTATGTTGGATTGAGTTAATTTCTTAACATCAAAGTTCACATCGACTTCCCAATCAGAAATGGTACCCTCCACAGTAATCCCGGCATTTTTGATTTTAAACTGAATGGGTTGATCAGGTTTGATGGTCTGGGCTGAAAGGCAGAATGGTAATACTAAAAACAAAAACAGTAAGAGTTTTTTCATCATAATGTCATCAGGTAAGCGATCAAAGCCTTTTTATCCTCTGCATTCAAATCCATCCCAAATTCATGTCCTTTTACTGCTTTGGTTTTGACATCATGTGGTTTGAATCCCGTAGGCACATAGTCAACTTCCAATCTTGCCGGATCAAAGAAATCTTCCAAATTGGCCAAAGAGGCATCATGCAAAAATGGTCCTCTGTACCACAAACCCAACAAAGATGGGATTTTGTAATAGCCTGTTCCCCTCCTGGTCTTCATCGTGTATCCCTGGTCTGTACCCACCGAGATATCGAAGATGTCATATTTGTCATAATGTTCTTCAGGTACCAAAAACCCATCTGCTGGTGTCAGTTTGTTGTTGGTAAACAAAGGTGGAGTGTGGCACGTGATACAGCCCTGCTCGGCAAAAATGATTATCCCTTTTTCACTCAATGCAGAAGGTTGATTCGGGTTTTTTGGTGGGTTTAGTGAATAAACAAATTTGGCCAATGCATAAAGCTGTGCATCCGAGTGCCGATCATAAGTTCCAGGGAAAAAGATAGGATCACCACTATTTAGCCTTTCTTTAGTCAAACCAATTGGATTATACTCCCCATAGAAATTCAAGAAGTCCAAAGCCTGATTCATAGCGATGTAGCGCATCATGTCTTCGATGTTCCTATGTTGCCCTAGACCTCCGTGGTCCAAGTATTTTCTATCCTTGACCCCTATCAAGTTTGGAGTCTGAGGAGGAAAGAGAATACTGGTTCCCTGTCTGCCAAAAGCCCCTTCGGGTACTGCCTTATACGCTTCAATTAAAGCATCTTTTCCTCTGGAAAGTAGATTCCCGTGCGGGTCACCTTCAACCCAGGGACTTCCAAATAATGCATTGGTAACCCATTGCACCGCCTTTTCCGAAGCATCATCGGATTCCATGGCAAAGGCAAAAGCCTTATCACCAGGCCAGTTTCCCTGTGCACCTTTTAGCAGTGACCCATCATCCATCACCCGGGTATGACACATAGCACAGGACAAATTCCCTAAATATACCTTCCCTTTTCCTGCCACCACCCATTGGGCAAATGGCATGATTCCTTCGGGTGTTATTGGCATATCAGTAGCCGTGTAAAAATCCCTATTGCGAACATGTTGTGTATTGATCACCGCACCCATAGTGTCAATAGGATAGTCAAAAAGCAATTCTCCTGCCTTGATATAATCCTCCTCTGTGAACAATTGGCTATCATCCAATACAATCTCAGCTTCCTGTTCATGAAGCCATTCCCAGTATCCCTCTGGTTCATGGTCAGGATGGTAAACGGGATAGGTTTTATAAATAACCCGCTCTGGTAATTTATAATAAAATGCTTCAGAAACTGGCTGAGCTGAGAATTCCGGATTGGAATTGGGAAGCTCCCAGTCCTTCATAGCTACATCGGTCCAGATGCGGGGAATGTCCACGTAAATGAATTTTGCAATTTGATCCAGTTTGGGATTGGCTAATTCGAAACCCAAAATCGGAATTAAAAAAAGAAGCAATGACCAAAATTGCAGGTTCTTGAATCTGTCTTTTGTTTTCATATACTTCATTGAATTTTAATTGATAATCAATCCTTTATCCAATTTAGATAATTCAAACAAAACAACAAATGGCATGAGTGAAATAAAGAAATCTGCCTTTGTTGATTTGCATAATTTTTACATTTTCTAAAAATCAATCTTATAATAGAAGATCGGGAGAAATCCCAACTGATAATTCTGAATAATAGATTTCTCCGGATCTGGATTCTCGATATCATTTGGGGCCCAGGTAAGGTTCAGCACATTTTTGGTCCCTAATATATTGATCAGGTCCAAAGCAATTTCATGACTGAGTTTTTTGGTATTGATCCTATAATTG
>NZ_JBGSXS010000205.1:0-30332 GCF_041751335.1 Aquiflexum sp. | reverse complement strand
TCCTATGTAGCTTGGATGAATATGTTAGACAATGACCATATTCTGATGGCCAGCTTTCAGGGTATGGGACTTTTTGATTTTAATGGCAAAAAGTTAAGAAGTTATAAATTGGATAAAGATAAATTTGAAGGGGATAGTTTGGAAGAAGGGGAGAGTTTTAATAGAAAGTCTATCATTACTGATGGTGGAAATGTGATTTATGGATTGTTGGGCAATTGGACGAATGATAATCTATCCTTTGCCAAAGTAAATTTTCAGGACATGATGATCAAAAAGTATGAGCTTCCGGGAATTGAGGAGTTGATAGATTATTCTGTGACAATGAAAGTAGACCAAATGATGATGATTTCCACTACTGACAAATCACTTCAAAGAATTGGTGATAAAATTATCTTCTCCAATTCCGCCTATGCTCCCATATATGTTTTGGATATGAAGCAGGACAGTGTTTATCAGGTCAACTATACCCCAAAACTCACTGCAGCAGCAAAAAAAGGAGGCTACCCCAAAGAAGTGGATTCAGAGAAGCGTTTTAAAGAAGTCATGGCAGAAATAAATTCTGAAATTAATTTTCAGGCACCAGTGTGGGATGAAATGACTAAAAGATTTTACAGATTCTCCTATGAGACCATCCCTGGTGAAATCACTGAAGAACCAAGTCCTGAGAGTCCCGAACAAAAACCGGTTTCCAAGGTCTTTATAAGCATTTTTGACGAAGAATTTAATCTGATAGGAGAATCATTGGTTTCTCAATTGACGCAAATACCTAATTCTGTTTTTGTCAAAGATGGCAAGATTTGGCATTATCTGAATGTGGATGACGAACTGGGTTTTATAAGGATGGACTTCGAATGAAATTGACTTTGTTCAAGCCATCAATATTCACTGTTTTACAAATTGCATTATTTAAAATTAAATTCCCGCGTGCCTCATTGATCATTAATTCTGTCATTTATGAAAAACTATATAATAATCCTCCTTTCAGTTATTTTGAATGCCTGTGGGGGCGGGAATGAAACTGAAACCAAAACGGACTTTTCAAATATCTCTTTCACCATGGACACTGTAATTGTCGATCCGGGAGAGGAAATCATCAACCTAAGAGGCGGCCTTGGGACAAGTATTATAAACTCAAATCAATCCAGGCTTTACTTATGGGATCATCGCGCATTTGGGTTGGATATTATCGACCTCGATGAGTTGATACTTACAAAAAAAGTACCTTTCGACAAAGAAGGGCCAAATGGAGTCGATCCCAATGTCGATTGGATGAGTTTGCCGGATGATAATCAAATTCTCTTAGCCAACTTTCAGGGAATGGGCATATTTGACCTTAACGGCAATAAGTTATCGAACCTAAAGCTAGAGAAGGATAAGTTCGTAGGAGACAGTTTATTAGAAGGAGAAATTTTTCAAAGGAAATCTTTTCCTATAGCAGGTGGAAGTGTCGTTTACGGTTTGCTGGTAAACCCTTGGAAGAGCGCAAAAAGATCACTGTCCAAAGTAGATTTTGAAGCCAAAATCATTAAAAAAATGGAACTGCCCGGTGAAGATGAATTGCCGGATTATGTGGTGCATGGAAAAACTGAAAACATTTCGACGATTATTACTTCTGAAAAAACAGTCCAAAAGTTTGGCAACAGGCTGGTTCTATCCAGCACAGGCTATACAGATCTATATATTTTGGATTTGAAAAATGACAGTGTTTACCATGTGGACTATTCACCCATGCTTTCGGCAAAAGCTAAGAAAGGTGGCTTCCCCTCAGAAGTTAATTCAGAAAAGCACCTGAGGGAAGTCATCCAGGACATACATGCTGATATCAACTTTCAGCCACTGATTTGGGATGAAAAAAACAAAAGATTTTATAGGTTTTCCTTCGAAACAACCCCCACGGGAAACACTGATTGGCCCTTATTTCAACCAGCCGAAGAAAAGCCATTATCCAAATTGTTTTTGAGCATTTTGGATGAAGATTTCAATCTTCTAGGTGAGTCAGATCTTACCGAATTGGGCAGTGTGCCTACTTATGCCTTTGTCAAAGACGGCAAAATCTGGTATTACGTCAACGTAGACGATGAACTTGGTTTTTTGAGGATGGCTTTTGATTGATGATTCCTCCATTAAACTCATGCCATGACTCTGAGTCATGGCATGAGTACGGCTCCAAGCTATAGCATGAATAATTTTACCATGAAAAACGCAACTCAAACTTTCATTTTCATGGTAAATCAATCATAAAACAACCCCGGCAAGAATAGCGATATCTCCGGCACATAGGTCACCAAGAGCAATACAAACAGACTTACCAACAAAAATGGCAATCCGGCTCTGCTGATTTTTTCCAGGGAGATTTTGCCGATGCTTGAAGCCACAAAGAGACATACACCTACGGGCGGAGTAGTCAGCCCAATCACCAGGTTCATCACCATGATCATGGCAAACTGAATCGGATCGACGCCCACATGAAGCGCCACTCCCAATAAAACCGGAAATAAGATCAACAGTGCTGCAATGGTTTCCATAAATGCGCCTACAAAAAGGAGCAGAATATTGATCATCAATAAGATCATAATCTTATTTTGGGTGAGGTTCAGCAAACTTTCTGCAATCAATTGGGGAATCTCCTCCACGGTCATGATCCAGGCAAAGAGGTTGGCAAAGCCCACCAACACCATCAGGGAAGCCGTCATCTTTGCCGACTCCAAAATGATTTTTGGCAACATGCCCACTTTCAGTTCCCGATAAACCAACAAGCCGATTACAATTGCATAGACGACTGCCACTATCGAAGCTTCGGTCGGAGTAAAAACCCCACCTATGATCCCAAACAAAATCAACAGGGTCATCATAATAGCCCAAAAAGCCTGATAAAAACTTTTGGCCATGGTCAGAAAGGGAACCCGTTTATTTTTGGGATATTTCCTTTGGACAGAAATAATATAAGTCACCAACATCAATCCCATACCCAACAGCAGCCCGGGAATAATCCCTGCTATAAATAGCTTCCCAACAGACAATCCTGTCAAAGTTGCCGCAATGATCATGGGCAAACTGGGCGGTATAATCGGGCCAATTGTGGAGGAAGTCGCCGTGACAGCACAGGAAAAATCAGTGTCATAACCTTCTTTTTCCATTGCAGGAATCATCACCGAACCAATACTTGCCGTATCTGCGATGGCTGTTCCTGATATTCCACCAAACAGCATGGAAGCCCCAACATTGGCCAAGCCCAATCCACCCCGGATGTGCCCCAGGATGGCATTGCAAAATGCGATGATCCTTCCTGTAATGCCACTGGCATTCATCAGGTTTCCGGCCAGAATAAAACCAGGTATGGAAAGAAGTACGAAGACATCAATCCCCGCATACATCTTCTGGGGAATGACGATCAGTGGCAAATCCGAAAAGAGGATATAAACAAAGGCAGACAATCCCAAGGAAAAGGCGATAGGTATGCCCAAAAGCAACAACAACAGAAATACAATGAAAAGAATCAGGATCATGGTGATTTTTTAAGGTTTAAAAATATCTCAAATGCAGCATAAAGCATCACCAAAAAGCCCATACAGGTCATGGAAAAATAGATGAAACCCATATTGATTTTCAAAGAGGCGGAATCCTGAAGGGTGACTATTTTGACCAATGGAATGCTGTAGATAAACATTGTCCCCATCAACAGAATGATGGCGGATAAAATCAGGTTGTCCATCAATAATTTTCCCTTGGGGGAAAATCGGTCCAAAAAACTGCTGACATTGACATAAGCCCGGTCTTTGATTGCCAGGCCTGCGCCTAAACTCACCATATAGATAAAACAAAATCTCGCCAACTCCTCAGTCCAATGCGGCGACCATGGCAATGCATACCTTGCCACCACCTGTATCATCACCGTCACGATCATCAGGATAAAGCTGATTACAACTGCCCATTCGAGGGTTTTATCTAGGGATTGTTTCAATTGCTGGGATTTTAGATTTTAGATTTTAGATTTCGGTAGCTGTAGGATTTAGGGTGAGGTTAAACCATGATGGGTTTTGGAGATGGTTGAGATGTTTTTATTTCTCTTTATTCCATTTATCAACTGCATTTCTTCACTTAAGATCGTTCGTGCCTACGGCACTTTGGGTACTAACAAATCTTTTGACCCCGGCAATAAATTGCCGGGCTAAGATTTCGGTCATGCCTACGGCATTTTTATATTCTCATTGTCAATTCGGTCATCAAAAGAAAGGCAATATTACTGTTTTCGGGTTTATAGACTTCTTCCGCCACGGCGGACAAGACCTGCCGTACCAATGAAATAAATCGGAACAGCAGTCAACTGCATAAGGTAGATATAAATGCTTAGCCTCCAATCAATTGCCTCCTGCTTTAGCGGGAGGAAATAAAGAGGCTTTAAATCCCCCGGCTTTAGCCAAACAAAATCCTCGATCTTATATCCTACGTTTCTGTTTTTGGCTAAAGCCTATTGGTATTTTGCATTTATTTATGAATGGGCTGATTCCTATTGATATAGACTTAATCAAGATGTCATTACCCATTCTGATCTTTTTCAAAAATGTTGAAAACTCGAAGTGATAAGGATAAGCCTTCTTGATTCTAGGAGGTAGTTCCTGATTTCTCGTTTCTCGCCTCTCTCTTCTAACCCCACCTGTCTTGTTTCTTGGCTTCCCTATTCTCGGGACAGGACTTTGATTCTTGGCTCTATTTTCTCGCCTCTCGGTTCTCGAATCTCGCATCTCATTCCACCTCCTGCACTCTCCTATACATCCTCTGCTGTTCTTCGGTGAAATGTTCCATTACTGCTTTGCCGGCCAATTCGGTAAATGCTTTTTTGTCCACTTCGATAAACTCCATGCCTTTGTCTTTTAGAAATTGGGCATCTAATTCCTCTTGTTTCAAATATAATCCATGTTCGTATTCCTGCATAATTGCGGCTGATTCCAGAATGATGGTTTGCAGATCAGGAGGCATACTTTCGAATTTTTTATTGCCCATGACGATGTAAGCCCAACCTTTGACATGTTCGGTGAGGTTAACATATTTCTGCACTTCATACAAACCTGCATTACGGATCAATGCCAAGGGATTTTCCTGTCCATGGATGGTGGATTGTTGGAGGGCAGTAAAAACCTCGGAAAAGGACATTGGGGTAGGCTTTGCCCCCAAACCACTCCAGGTAGCTACAAAGAGCGATACATTGGGAACCCGGATAGTCAGGTTTTTGAGGTCATCGGGATGTCTGACGGGCACATTGGTGGTAAGGTTCCTTGCCCCACGCTCAAACCATGCAATGGGTTTTAGACCGGAAATACTGATAATATGTTCTTCGATTTCTTTTCCTATAGGTCCACCGGCGACTTTTTGAAGATGGTCGGAATCCCGGATGGCATAGGGGGTTGCACACATAATTGCCAAGGGCAAACTCCAATTTTCAAGGGATTCGGCAGTCAACATCAAATCCATACTGCCACCAAGGATTCCGGTGATCATGTCCATTTCCTTGCCCAACTGTTCATTCGGATATACTTTTACCAAAATCCTTCCTTCAGACCTTTGGAATACCTCGGCTGCAAATTTGAGTGCTGCCAAATGCCAGATATTCTGTTCATTCGCCAAATGCCCAAAGCGTAGCGTATATTCAGGTTTATTGGTATTGTCTTTTGGCTGACAGGAAAAAATACCTGAAATGAGTAATGCACACAACACAAAAATTCGGATCATTCTGGGATTTATTTTGGGCTTTTCACTTGAACCCTGAAATTATCAAAAAAATCGATATGTTCACCCGAAACTGTCCAGGTTTACAACATTTTGTAAATGTTCAAAATAGGTAATGACATCAAGTTACCCTCTTGGCAGCCGTCATTCTGAGGCACGAAGAATCTCCCGAGGTCCTATTTATGTTTATATATGGCATTTTCGGATCCTCATGAGACTCTTCCTTCGTCAGAGTGACGGCTGCTCCGATTACGCCATTGGTAAATCAAAAACTCAGCCCATCAATCCAAATAATAAACCCTCTTCACCCTACTACTAATATTGGTCAGCAACTCATATGGGATGGTTCCTATCCTGTTGGCAAGTTCCTTTAAAGAAATGTTCGGCCCATAGATGATTACCTCATCACCTTCTTTGGCATCCATTCCTGAGATATCTATCATGGTCATGTCCATACAGACGTTTCCGATCACAGGTGCTTTTATTCCATTGATAAGGACATATCCTCGCCCATTGCTGAATCTTCTGTCATAACCATCTGCATAACCAATGGCGATTGTGGCAATCTGACCATCTGCATGCATGATACCTTTCCTTCCATATCCCACCGTGTCCCCTGCATCCAATGTTTTAATTTGGGAAATGGTTGTTTTCAATGTGCTGACGGATTTGAGTTGGGCGTCGTGTTTACCACTGACTTCTACCCCGTACAAACCAATTCCCAATCGAACCATCTCCATTTGGTATTCAGGGAATCTGATAATCCCGGCCGAATTCAGTGCATGCCGCAAAGGAAAATATCCCAGTTTCTCTGTGAGCTTATCGTACATCAACAAAAACATTTCCAATTGGTGCAGGGAATAATCCTGATGCACTTCCTCATCAGCACCGGCCAGATGGGTATAGACACTGGAAATTTTCAATTCAGGATATTCGGAGACCATGTCCAGCAATTCGCTCATGTGCCTGAGTTCGAATCCCAGTCTGTGCATGCCGGTGTCCATATCCAGGTGGATATTCATAGTACATCCACGGTTTTTGCAGTACCTGCCTATTTGATGATAGAATGAAAGGGAATAAACCACAGGCTCTAAATTGAACCTCTCCAAAAGGAAAAATGATTCCTGAAAAGGATTGAGTACCATAATCGGCATGACAATGCCCTGTTCCCTCAATGCAACCCCTTCATCTGTATAGGCCACTGCTAGGTAATTGGCCTTTAATTGCTGCAGGTGATTGGCAATTTCGGCTGCACCACCACCATAAGCAAATGCCTTGACCATAACCATGACCTTGGTGTTGGGGAGCAATTTGGTTTTATAAAAATTGTAATTGTGTGTGAGCGCATTGATGTTGATTTCCAAAGTAGTGCCATGAATCCGCTGCTGCAATAAATTGACCACCGCCTCGAATCCGAATTTTCTGGCACCGGTCACCATGATCAGATCGTTTTCAAAATCATTGGTCAACAGATTATTCAAAAGCGTTTCTGTATCTGCATAAAATTCCGCTTTGTCTCCCAAATCATTTTTCAGCATTTGAATCTCATTGCCAACCCCTATCACCTTGTCTATGCCATGAAAATGGATCAATTGGCCCACTTCCCGGTAAACCTCCTCAATATCCCCGATCTGAAGGAGGTCAGAAATGATAAGGATTTTTCTTTTCTTGGGTCGCTGGGCAGCCATAAAGTCCATTGCCAGCCTCAAACCTGCCAGGTCATTGTTATAGGTATCATCAATGATCAGACTTTCATTTGCTCCGGGCTTCAAGGTCAGTCGCATGTCCACGGCTTTAAGGTGGTCAAGTCCTAGCTGAATAGTGGCAGGGTCCAATTCCAACACCAAAGCAGCAGCAATGGCATGTCTGACATTTTCCAATGAAGCCTCATCTGTAAATGGCACAGAGAAAGTAAAGACACTCAGGTCAGGCTTCATCAACAGGATCTTGGATCTTTCCTGTTCTTTTTTTACAGAAAAAGTATAATCCACCCCCGGATAATCTGACCAAGCGACCAATCTTTTATCATCAAAATTAGTTCGGAGGAATTGATGAATCTGACCATGTTCTTTGCGGTAAATTATCAATTTGCAATCGGTAAAAAGCCTGGCTTTTTCTTCCAATTTATGCCCAAGGCTCTTAAATCCCTCCTCATGGGCTGTGCCGATATTGGTAAAAATCCCCAAGTTTGGCCGAAGCATTTTCACAAGCCGTTGCATTTCATCCGGCTTTGAAATCCCCGCCTCCAACACGGCAACCTGATGATAAGGTGAAATGCCAAAAATGGACAAAGGGACTCCCACCTGACTGTTGTAGCTTTTCGGACTTTTGGCCACAGCATATTTTTGACCTAAGATTTGGCCCAGCCATTCTTTGACAATGGTCTTTCCATTACTGCCCGTAATTCCCACCAAAGGGCTGTCAAAAAGATTTCTCTGATAGGTGGCTATGGATTGAAGTGCCTGCAATGGGTTTTCAACACCAATTAGCACCAATTCTGATTCGACTTTCCCCTCAAATAAATAATCCTTTTGGACCAAAAAACAACGCACCCCTTCTTCGGCAACCACAGGGATAAAATGATGCCCATCAAATTTGGCCCCTTTCAAAGCAACAAACAAAGTCGTTTCCGGCTGTATTATATTCCGGGAGTCAATGGATATAAAATGGATCAGGGCTTCCTGATGGCCGGTCAAAAATTGCCCGTCAACAATTTCCCGAATCTGAAAAGCTGTAAGGGATTGGATCATTTACCAAATGTAAGGATTTGATATTATTCTTCCTTTCCTTCATTTCCTTCCTTTTTTACAAAGAATACCTGCTTGATCCATCTTGGAAGGAAGATGGCCCCCAATAACAAATAGGGATAATAAGAAAGCATCCTCCATAGAATACTGGTGACAAAAGTGTAGCCACTAAGGAATTCCGCAAAGAACTGGGCAAAAAAGAACTCGGCAGTGCCACTGCTGCCGGGAGTTGGGGATATCATCATGACTATCCACATGATGACCTGTCTGGCAAAAATGATCACATGTTCATAAAGGTCAAGGGATTCATAAGCACCGATAAGGGCATTCAACATCAAATACCTTGAACTCCAAATGAATATGGTTGCCAAAATGATGGGAAGCCAAAATTTTAGGTTTTTGCCTTTTAGTTCCTTAGAAGCTTCGATGATCTGATTTCCATATCCATTGGCGGAATGTTTCCACTTTTTAAGCCATTTGATAGAATACAGCTTCAAGAGGATGGATTTGAAAACCCTGGGCCTGTAAAACAATGCCGCGGCCATTATCAAAGAATAAATGGCATATAACGCATAACTTGCCCAAAATAATACTTCCAGGCTTCTGCCCAATTTCATTTCCATTACCCGGCTGGCCGGGAATATATTTCCTTTGGCAAAATATAAAATTATAGGTGCCCCGATCACGAAAAACAGGTTGTCTAAAATTGCAGTCACCATGACAAAAGCAATGGCTTTTCCCAATTTGATACCTTCTTTGTTCAGAATAAATATGGCCACTGCTGTACCGCCCACCACTGAAGGAGTGACCGCTGATGCAAATTCCCAAAGAATAATGACATATATAGCCCTTGTCCACGTCAAATGTCGATCGGTAATTTCCCTTATCCTATAGACGTAGCCAATATCCCTACCAAGAATAACCAAAACGGCAATTAAAATGCCCCATACTGAGGCATCAAAAACTCCCCGTAATGTTTTGGCATTGACATTGGGATCCTGGTAAAACATAAAAAATACGATACCCAAGCCTATCAAGACCGGAACCCATACCTTATTGGGGTTGAGGGTCTCGAAAATCTTCTTGTTATCTAGCTTCATATCCTACTCGCTCGGCACTGTTTCTTTTTTTTCTACCCAAAAATTATTGAATCCTTCTCCAATTACAATGGTAACCATTGATAATTGAAGAAGTTCCAAAATGGCTAAAAATGTATAAATGACGAAGATTTTGTCAGGTTTATAACTGATAAAATCCGTAAAGGGAACCTTATCCCTAAAACTGATTTTTTCTAACACAAAGTCTTTTTGCTGCTCTATGGTATAAGGGTATTGGATAACTGTATGCTTGGTTTCATCTGTCCTTGAAGCATATCTGGAAATTACCCTTTGGTACACCTTCAACAATTTATATAGATCCAGATCCTGCATTTCTGCCTCCACATCATCCACTTTAGACAGTTGCTTCAATTCTGCGATGATGTTGCCTCTCTTTTCCTTGGCCATTCTGGTCTCCTCCATTTGGGCAAGTTCTGATATGACGGATTTGTATTTTTTGTATTCCAATAAATGCCGGACCAATTCTTCTCTTGGATCTATCTCCTCACCGTTTTCATCCAGTTCAGGTCTAGGGATCAGCATCTTGGATTTGATTTTCATCAGTGTGGCGGCAAAAAGTATAAAATCACTGGCCACTTCAATCTCCATTTTCTCCAATTGGTGGATATAATCAAGGAAATCCTGTGTGATTTTGGCGATGGGAATGTCATAGATATCCAGCTCGTCCCTTTCAATAAAGAACAACATCAAATCGAAGGGTCCCTCGAAGAGTGGTAATTTGATTTCGAAACTCACTGATTGCTATTTATTTTATCGTAATTTTGCAAAGTCTTTTGATCCCAAAGATATTTAAATAAAAGCAAATTATACATTTGAGGTTTAAAAAGACCTTTTCAAAACGTCACAGAACAGGATTCATCTTTTTCAAAACATTTGTTATTGAGGAATGTTAATTACCTTTAAGACGAAATACATCGCCAATGATAATCAAACCCGGTAAATTACTATCAAAGATCAACTCCCCTGATGATCTTAAAAAGTATTCCAAAGACCAACTGGTTCAGATTTGTGATGAACTGAGACAGTTTATCGTGGACAATGTCTCCGTGTATGGTGGCCATTTTGGTGCAAGTTTAGGCGTAGTTGAACTTACCGTGGCACTTCATTATGTATTGAATACTCCTGAAGACCAATTGGTCTGGGACGTAGGGCATCAGGCTTATGGGCATAAAATTCTGACCGGAAGGAAAGAACAGTTTCATACCAATAGGATATATGGCGGTTTATCGGGTTTTCCGAAAAGAAGTGAAAGCGAATACGATACTTTTGGTGTAGGTCATTCAAGTACCTCCATTTCCGCGGCTTTGGGAATGGCCATGGCTTCAAAGTACAAGGGAAACAAATACAAACAACATGTGGCTGTCATCGGAGACGGTTCAATGACCGGAGGAATGGCTTTTGAAGCCATGAACCATGCAGGTGTATCTGATACCAACATGATTATCATCCTCAATGATAACTGCATGTCGATTGATCCAAATGTTGGGGCACTAAAAGATTACTTGACGGATATCACCACCTCCCATACCTATAACAGGGTAAAAGATGATGTCTGGAACCTTTTGGGTAAAATCAGCAAGTTCGGTTCTTCTGCGCAGGAAATCATTTCCAAAGTAGAAGGGGCAATCAAATCTGCTGTATTGAAACAAAGCAACCTTTTTGAATCCCTCAATTTAAGATATTTTGGACCTGTAGATGGTCATGATGTTCATCACTTGGTGGAAGTATTAGCTGACCTAAGGGATATTCCCGGACCTAAAATCCTTCATTGCATTACTGTCAAAGGAAAAGGCTATGCTCCTGCAGAAAATGGAAACAAAACCACTTGGCATGCACCCGGGCTCTTTGACAAAGTGACCGGAGAAATATATAAAAAGACCCCAACTGTTCCGCAGGCCCCAAAATACCAGGATGTATTTGGCCATACCTTGGTGGAACTGGCAAAGGAAAATGATAAAATTATGGGGATTACCCCTGCCATGCCTTCCGGTTCTTCTTTGAATATCATGATGAAAGAAATGCCTGATAGGGCATTTGACGTGGGAATTGCGGAACAACATGCCGTAACTTTTTCAGCAGGTCTGGCAACCCAAGGATTGATTCCTTTTTGCAATATTTACAGCACCTTTATGCAAAGGGCCTATGACCAAGTTATCCACGATGTGGCCATACAAAATCTTCAGGTTGTTTTTTGCCTGGACAGGGCAGGATTTGCAGGCGCCGATGGGCCAACACATCACGGGGCTTATGATATGGCTTATTTTAGGTGTATACCAAATATGGTGGTCACAGCTCCCATGGATGAGTCGGAACTCAGAAGTCTGATGTACACCGCCACAAAGTTTCAAGGACCATTCTCCATCAGATATCCAAGAGGTCAGGGAGTCATGCCTGAATGGAAAACTCCTATGAGAGAAATCCCAATCGGACAGGGAAGAATCATCAAAGAGGGAGAAGAAGTCGCGATCCTCACCATTGGCCATATTGGCAATTATGCAGTGGCTGCTTCCAACATGTTAGCTGAGGAAGGGTTGAATCCTGCACATTATGACATGCGTTTTGTAAAACCTTTGGATGAATCTTTGCTACATGAGGTATTTGGTAAATTCAAAAAGGTAATTACTGTGGAAGATGGATGCCTGATGGGTGGTTTTGGTTCAGCAGTTTTGGAATGGATGGTGGATAATGGATATGCTGCACAGGTAAGAAGACTTGGAATCCCCGATGCCATCATCGAACATGGTGAGCAGATTGAACTGCACAGGGAATGTGGATTTGATCCTGAAGGAATTGCGCAGGCGGTAAGGGAGATGGCTGAAGTTAAAGTTAGAAGTTAGGTATCGAAAGTGTTCAGTAGGCAGTCTCAGTAGGCAGTCAGGAATACGGAGAACCGACACTCTGAGTCCTCAACATCTTTCAAACGTTCAGGAAAGGAATGACATCAATTAAACCAATGGAGGTTGATTGGAAAAGGGGAAGGAATTCACTGGGAGGAAATTGACGAAGATATTTTGGTTGAAACCTTGTTGTAAATCAACAAGGCTTTTTTTTATCAAAAATTAATACCTTTAAACATGATAGTTTTTTCTCAGAAAGGAACCGGCCAACCACTCATCTTAATTCACGGATTCTGTGAATCCAAAGAAATGTGGAAAACTTTTTCGGAACACTTATCCACAATTTATCAGGTTTTCTGCCCTGATTTACCTGGTTTCGGGGAAAGCCCACTTGACCCTACACAAATAAGCCTCGAGGAGGTAGCCGTTTGGCTGCAGGAATGGATGGAAGAAAACCATATCCAAAAACCCATTGTCATCGGTCATTCCCTTGGCGGCTATGTGACCTTGGCTTTAGCGGAACTGATAGGAACTGAATTAAAAGGTATTGGCCTATTTCATTCTTCAGCACTTCCATATGATGAGGAAAAAAAGAAAACCCGTAACAAAACCATTGATTTTGTCAAAAAACATGGTGTGGACAAGTTTATAGAATCTTTTGTGCCACCACTTTTTTCTGAACGACATCAGATTGAGCACACTGAAAAAATAGAGGAATTGATTGCCTTGGGAAAAAAGAGTTCCAAGAAAGGGGTTTTGGCATTTATTGCTGCCATGCGGGACAGAAAAGACAGATTTGAAGTGTGGAAAACTTTTCAAGGCCCCAAATTAATGATTGCGGGGGAATTGGATGGGGCAGTAAAAATTGAGGCAAGCCGATTGCACAAACCATTTTCCTCGCATTACTATGAATTGAAAAGAGTTGGGCATATGGGAATGTTTGAAGCTGAAAAAAAAAGCTTGCAATTGGTGAGTACATTCTTGGATAAAATCGAATAGACTAGGTTATTTAATTTCCAAAGACAATTTCCAAATTGCTTTATTGAAACAAATCTAACAGGCGTTTATTATCCCCATGCTCTAAAAACTGATCAAACTCCAAAAAGTATTTCCCAGGATCCATTCCCACAAAAGCTTTATACCTATCCTCTTTACCTGAATACATCTCCTGTGCCAAAGGAAAGGGTTCCTGACTCTTGACATAATCATACCATCCTTCGAGGTCACGGACCAGAAAAGAAACGCTTGTCCCCTTTTGGTCAGTATATTGATGCATGCCCCGACGTTCATCTACCAATCCGATGTAACCCGTTTTTGAAACCTGATAGACTTTCGCCCATCCTTGGTCCACAATCTGTTTCAAACCTATTTTCTCCTCATAAAAGCGCTCTGCCCCCAACATATCCTGGTAATACAACCAAGTCACTGCGCCATAGAATCCTTCATTTTTAGACCAACTGTCAGTTGCACCACTTTTGGCATCGTTTTTTGGTAAGAGCGGCATCAGTTTTTCATTTTCAGGATGAGGTTTGAACATTTCGAACTCCAAGAGATAGCCTTCAGGGTCAACGGTCACAAAACCATCGTGGGCATTGTTTTCTTTGGGTTTGTATTCGTATTTGATTGGAACTTCTTCTTTTTGTAGATAGGCATACCATTCGAACAGGTGATTGGTCAAAAGGGCGATGGCTACTGTTTTGGGTTCATCGGCCTTATGCCTCCCAACCGAGGCATCCACCAAGGTCAGCCATGCATCCGGGGTAATTTTAACTGTAGCGGCAAATCCATAATCCGAAATGATCTCCAAGCCTAAAGTTTCATTGTAGAATTTCTTTGCTCTTTGAAGGTCCTTGTAGTAAAGGAAAAGGTTGGTTCCTTGAATCCCGAAATCCGGTAATGTCCTGAAATCCGTGTTTTTTGACAAAAGTGAATTGATATAATAGGGTGGATAACCCAAAAGCCTTCCTAATCTCCTGGCCTCAGCTTCGCCGTTCTTCCCTGATTGAACAGAGGCTTTGAGGTCTTTATAACTATTGAGGGCCTCCTTCTTGTGGAAAATCAAAACCTCTTTATCTTTTGTGATTTCAGAAGGGAAAAGTTGGGTCCTTATTAAATTTAGATCTCTATAAACTTCGATTCCATGCTCTTTTGCAATGTTCTGAGCCTCCTCCCATAACTTATCCACATCCTCCGAAGACATGGGTTCACTCAATGCCAAAGGCTTCACATCCGCGGCCACCATTTCGGCGAAGGCCTGCATTTGTCCCAGAATTATTGATTTTCTTTGTTCATCGGGATTTGAACAGGACAATAAAACTAAAATGAAGAAAATGGGCGAAAGGAGGTTTCTCATAAGAGGGAACAGTTTTCTAAAAATAACAATGATTTGTGGCTTTTTTGTTATAAAACTCAGAGGTAATAGATATCAGGATACCCTGCATTGGCTGAGAATTAAAACTAACCTATCAACTCCCTCCCGCTGTCGGTATACTTTAGCCGGAGGAAAAAAAGACTTCATTTTCCCCTAGCTTTTGCCAAAACAAATCAATATCTGTCAATTCTACATTTCTATTTTGGCTAAAGCCCAATAGTATTAGACATTTATTTGTGAATGGGCTAAAGCCCAATCCTTTTGATGGTCATTCCCATCCCAAAATATTTTTCCAGATCAAATCTTAATCCCTACCAGAGGCTGTGGATAAGTCCTACCCAATGCGACTCCATATTGTTTAAGGTCACTTGTGGATAACTCAAAAGGTTGATGGATATCGAAACCAGGAATTCCTGCAATTTCAGGAATCCAATGCCTGATATAATCCCCCTTTTTGTCATAGTTGTTGGCCTGACGGAGTATGTTGAAATATCTGCTTTCCCTTGGGTCATTACCCACACCCGCCACGTACATCCAATTTCCCCAATTGCTGCATACCTCATAATCAATCAACATACTTTCAAAATAACTGGCACCCCATCTCCAATCTATACCCAGATCATTCACCAAGAAGGAAGCCACAATCTGTCGACCCCTATTGGACATAAATCCGCTTTGGTTCAATTCCCTCATGTTGGCATCTACAAATGGAATCCCTGTCTGTCCATTTGCCCATTTCCAGAATGAATTTTCATCTTTATTCCAATTATCCACAATGTTTTTGATTCCATTGATCTGGAAAACTTTGCTTCCATGTTTCTTACAGATAAATCTGAAATAATCCCGCCATATCAATTCAAAAATCAGCCAATAGGTTGATTGGTTCTTTTTTCTTTCCTTTTCATATTTCAAAACTTCCTCATAAATATATCTTGGAGATAAGCAGCCTAAAGCCAGCCAAGGTGAAAACTTGCTGCTGTAATCAGCACCTAAAAGTCCATTTCTGGTTTCTTTATAAGTTTTCAAAAGATCTTTTTCCCAGAAATATTCCTGTAGCCTTTTTTTACCCTCATCTTCTCCTCCTTTGAAATCCAATACACCCAATTTCGAATTTGCTGTCTTGCTAAAACCGAATGTGGATAAGTCAGGAATACTACCCAAATCGTCCAAATTATTGGGGAAATTGATGGATTTGGGCATTTCATAAGTCTTCTGGACTTTGGAAAATTTCTCACACTCTTTACGAAATTGAGTGAATACCTCAGGAACAAGATTAGCTGGAAATGGAAGATCCTCAATATGGAATAAAGTACTTTGCCAAAAAGCTTCTGTGGCTATACCCAACTTCCACGCTGATTTTTCCAAGCGCTCCTCTATCAGTTTTTCTTCCTGAGTTACTTCCTCAGAAAAAAAGATGGCTTCTGCTTGATACTTATTTACCAATTCGATTACCACTTCTTCTGGACTTCCTTCTTCCACAATCAGGTCTGCTCCAAGAGCTTGAAGAGACTTTCTTAGATTTTCTACAGATTCAATAAGGAATTGGGTTCTAAATGCTCCAGTTTTTTTGAAACCCAAATCTACATTCCGGAAATTCCTTGGATCAAAGCAAAATACAGGTATTATTTCCTTCCCTTTTGCTAATGCCGAAAATAAGGCTGCGTGATCATGCAGCCTTAAATCGTTTCTAAACCAAACTATAACTCTGTTGTATTTCATTGTCTTTTCAACAGTTTGTTAAATAAAACTGTTTGGTGGTTTATGGTAATTATGTTTACTTACCAGCAGATTGAGAAAGAAAATTCTCTATTGACAAAGCTATTTCTTATATGAAAAATTTAATGCTGTTTGCGGTGCTTTTTACATTTACAGGACTTGTTTCCAAGGCACAGGAA
This sequence comes from Aquiflexum sp., assembly GCF_041751335.1. Lineage (GTDB taxonomy): Bacteria > Bacteroidota > Bacteroidia > Cytophagales > Cyclobacteriaceae > Aquiflexum. The sequence goes on along the minus strand of NZ_JBGSXS010000205.1, from coordinate 13,640 downwards.
AAATCTGGAAATCGACTTTTTTGGGAGACACTTTCCAAACATTGTGGGAAAGCTTTTGAGGGGGAAGTCACCACACCAATATCTGATAATGACCCTTTTGCCGGAAAAAAATTGATCATGCATTTGGTAGACTGTGGCAGTGGATTTATCCACATTCCATTTTTTGTAGGAGAAGACAAGTCGAGGACTTGGGTCCTGACCATGGAAAATTCTTTGATTAAACTCAAGCATGACCATAGACATCAAGACGGCAGCGAGGACAAAGTCACGCAATATGGCGGCACCTCACCCAATACAGGTTTGGAAAACATTCAGTTTTTCCCTGCCGACCAAGAAACTGCCGACCTGATTCCCCACGCCTCCAATAATGTATGGTGGATAACTTTGGATGACAATTCTTTTACCTACAATCTGAGAAGAATAGGTTCCGATAGATTTTTTTCTGTGAAATTTGACCTGACAAAAGAAGTAACAAGCCCTGGACCAGCCTGGGGTTGGGAGTGAGTAGTTGTCCGAAATAAAGGAAGCAGGAAGAATCAAAGCCTGCCCCGAGTATCGTGGAGACAAGAACCAAGAATGGGTTTTCCTTGCCACTTCGAGTCTCCAACATTATTAAAATGTTCAGAAAAGGAATGACATTTAGGTGTTCGTCATCCTGAATCCGAGGTACGAGGTGAAGGATCTTCAAGCCTCAGGGTAGAGACTCCCCGAAAGCATCGTGGCAGGCTTTCCTACGTCAGAGTGACGGCTCCGAATTACGTCATTGGTAGGCACGAGGGATCTCCAGAAGTTCTGTTTATGTTTATATCTATCATTTGCTGATCCTCAGGAGACCCTTCTCCCGATAGCCATCGGGATCAGGGTGACGGCCACTCCGAATTACGTCATTGGTAGGTACGAGAAATCTCATAAGGTACTATTTGTGTTCAAATTTATCATGTCATGAACCTCGTGATATGCCCCGAAAGGATAACCTGCTTTCTTGTTTCCCCGATACTCTGGATAGGCGTTGTTTCTTGGCTCTTGGCTCTTGCTTCTTGTTTCTTGCGTCTTATGTCTCATATCTAATTATGTTATTCCCAAAATCCTGATTAACTTCATGTTATGATGCTGAAAATCCGCTTCGTCTTAGTTTTTGGATTGTTCATCAACAATCTTGCATACCCTGTCCAAACAATCGGGCAAACTCCTACTCTTTTTGATCCAGAGGAAATACTCGAATTGAAGATCTCAGGTGATATCAACAGGCTTGTCAAGGACAGAAAAGGAAAACCTGAATATGATGACATGACCATTTCTTACAGGGATCAAAATCAGAAGGAAATTTCCATTCCATTGAAAATAAGAACAAGGGGTAATTTCAGAAGACAACAAAATATCTGTACCTATCCGCCCATTTTACTCAATTTCAGTAAAAAAAATGTGGATAACACGGTCTTTGAAGGTCAAGACAAGCTTAAATTGGTGATGCCCTGCAAAGGAGACAAATATGTTGTCAGAGAATATTATGCCTATAAAATCAGTAATATTCTCACCCCTCAGAGTTTTAAAGTCCGACTTGTAAAAATTGATTTTGAAGACAGCAGCAATAAAATTAAAGTAAAAGAACCCCTCTTCGCATTCCTAATTGAGGATGAGGACCAAATGGCGGAAAGGAATGGGATGTTTCCCGTAGGGCAGGATTTGATTCGACCCAAGCAAATCGAAGCACAGGAATTTATCAAAATGTCACTTTTTCAATACCTGATTGCCAATACAGATTGGTCCATTCAGTTCAGGCAGAACATCAAAATCATTCAACATCCTGAAACAAAAGAAATGTTCGCAGTTCCTTATGATTTTGATTTTTCGGGCATCGTCATGACTACCTATGCGAAGCCAGCTGAGGAATTAGAAATGAATTCTGTGAGGGATAGGAGGTACCGGGGGTATTGCATAACCAATATGGAACATTTTCAAAAAGCCTTTATCCCATTCATAGAATTAAAAGATAAAATCTACCATCTCTATCAATCAAGCCCTCATTTAGAAAACAGCTACATCAAATCAACCCTGAAATATTTAGATGAGTTTTATCAGATTATCAACAACCCGAAATTGGCAGAGAGGGAACTACAATACCCTTGTCTTGCGGCTGGTACAGGGGACGTTGTGATCAAAGGATTAAATAATGATTAAAATCGGAACATTATATCCATGATTTTATCATAATTAGAATTTTTTCAATAAATTTCAGCTTCTTCAGTGAAGTGATCTCCTCATATTTTCGCAGGAACCCTACTGTGGATAAGTAATTGCCCAAATTATAATATCTCGCTAAACACCCTAAAAATGAAAACATTACATCAAGTAATGGTTTTCTCCGCAATTTTTTGTTTTCTCGGATTATTCAGCTCTTGTGAGGACAAATGCGAAGATACCATGTTTCAGATCAAGGAACTTTCCATTTCTCCCCGGACCAGAACTGAAGGTTCTACATTGCTCACATCTTGGAGAACCAATGATGCACTTCCTTACAACAGGTTGACATTCCTCATGCAAATGCCAAAACCTGTTTTGGTCTTTTTTACACTCAATTCCGAATGTCCCGCTGTATGGAAAAATGAAAATCGTGTAACGGACCTGAAATTGGTCAGTGACCAGGATTATAATGAAGAATATCCTGCAGGCTCAGATTTATTGAAGATTGTATCCTTTTCTGTTGACCAAAATAGCTTTGTCACCAAAAACCAATTCATCAGTAATTATGTCAATCAATCAGACATCGCCACTGCATACTTTAACTTTACAGTTGCTCCTACTGAAAGCCATGTTCATCAACTAAGGTTGGAGGCCCAAACTGCAGATGACAAATCAATTGAGGCTAATGCGTTAACTATTTTATTGAAGCCAATGGAATGACATATTTGGTTTAAAATATATTGTGGATAACTATCAGTATCAGGCTCCGTATGAATTTTAATTAGAAAATTCATTCCCCTATCATTATCTTCGCAGCCAAAATTCGTATCATGTACAGATTAAAAACCAACTATCTAAAAATATCAATGCTACTTGCAGTCGGATATATGTCTCTGACAGCTTGCACCAAAAATTGTGAGGATACCTTGTATGAAATCAATTCAATAGGCATTACCCCTAGGACAATTGACCTCAGCACTGGTCAGGATTCTCCTTGGAGCAACGAAGCAGGATTGGCATCCACAAGGCTAGCCCTTAGGTTGGATATGCCAAAAACCACCTTAAACCCTGGAAGTCTGGACTCTGATTGTATCCCCAAATACCGAAACAACAACAAAGCCAAAAGTATAAAGATGTTCAGCAATCAGGCATTCAATGCGATAACTGCCGGACAAGACTTATTGGATGCCTGTGTATTTAGTGCGGATGGCTTAAATTATATAGACCGAGCAGATTTTTTGCAGTCCTATTTAAATGAATCCAATTTCCCTAGTTTCTTCATTCTGTTCAACTTTAAGCCGAATGTAGAAGCCCCCCATTTATTGCAGGTTATAGTGGAATTCGAGGATGGAACCACCAAAGAAACGGAATTTGTAGAAGTTCTTTTAAAGCCTTAATAGCGTTAATTTGTTTGATGAAATCCAAAATTTTGTGAAATGAAGTTTAAATCAATTTTTAGTTTTTTTTCCATAATAGTCCTATTCCAGCTATTCCCTTTGATCTTTACTTCTTGTATAGATGACTGTTCGGGACAGGCTAGGTTTTACCGCTTAAGTGGATTTAACGGGGAGGTGAGAGAATATGTACCAACCAATCCCGGATGGCAAACAAGACCATGGTCAAATACCATTAATTTGACCACTGAAAAATTATTATTATGGTTTATTTTCGAGGAGGAAAATCTGGATAAAAAAGACTTTGTTAGAAGAGCGGATACCGGATTGCCAATTTTGTATGCCTGTGACCCTGCAGTTAATTTGGAAGCAGGTGTCGAAAAAATTGAACTCTTTGCTGACAAGGACTTTAATTCAAACTTTCCGGCAGGCACAGACCTTTCGGAGATGCTTCTCATTGCCATTGTTGGAGGCAGTGAATTTTCACCCTTGATGACACGCAGAGATTCCAACAGGAATGTTTACAACTTCACCAATTTTGCAGTCAGATTCAATCAAGAGTCAGAACAAACCGAGGCAATGAAATTTACCTGCAATGTGACCCTTCAGGATGGCCGGGAATTTTCTTCGACCATAGAAAATATCATTCTTAGGGTTAATTGAAAAAGGGCTTTATATTTAGGGAAATTGAAGCCTAAAAAAAAATCCCATGAAATCCTTTTTTACCCTTCTTCTATTTTTGATGTTCTTTTCATCTTGCCAACGAGAGGAGGTCATTCCACCGCTTTCGGATATTATGACTGATATTGAAGGTCTGATTGGAAAAGATAAATATCTTTCTTCTCCCTATGTTACCGCAGGAGACCGGGTATATATGGTCGGACATCAAGATGGCACATTTCCGGACCTAGGCTGGCATATAGAAGGGGAGATGGGCGGAATATGGAACCATCCCATCAAACTCTTGGACGGATTCACCGCTTCAATCATAAAAGGCGACAACTCCTATTGCTTAGACACTGCACACCAATTTATCAACTACCCATTTGCTAATAAACATCTTTTTCAAACTTCTCTTCCTGGTTTAGAGGTAGACAGGTTCCAGTTTGTTCCTGATGGTAAACAGGGAGTGATCATTGAATTTACATTCAGAAACGCCGATAAGAAAAATGTTTCCTTTAGCTTTGAGTTTGCCGGATATACCGATCTGATGCCAGTTTGGCTTGGTGAAAAGACAAACATGGTGGATCATGTGGATAACTTGACTTTTGACGAAGCAAGGCAGGCTTGGAGGGGAAAAGATGAGGGTAATGATTGGTATGTCCTTTTTGGGGCTCTTAAAGAAGCCAATAGCAATCTAGGACCTTCAGACTATTGTGGATATGAACCAAAAGGTAATGGTCAGGCCGCACGCTTGGAATATAAAATCAACCTGCGCCCCGACGAAGTAAAAACGCTCCGTTTTGTGATCTCAGGTTCCTACACATCACAATTAGATGCCGAAAAAACATTTGACATTTTGCAGCTTCATTCGGAAACCTATCTGAAGGATAAACTTGGAAAATATGAAAAAATTGCCTCGCGGTCTAAAGTGACCATCCCGGATAAAGAACTGGAAAAAGCCTTTGAGTGGGTCAAGTACAATACAGAATGGCTGGTCAGAGATGTGCCTGAGATCGGGAGGGGCTTGGGTGCAGGTATGCCCGATTATCCTTGGTGGTTTGGCGTGGACAATGAGTACACCCTCAAAGGTGCTATTGTAACTGGGAGAAAGGACTTGGTTTACCAAACTATTGAACTTATCCACAAGCTATCAGAATCCAATGGCAACGGACAAATTGTGCATGAAGTCAGTACGAATGGCGTAGTCTTCAATCCCGGCAATATCAATGAAACCCCACAATTTGCTTCCTTGATTTGGTACGTATATCAATGGACCGGTGATAAGGAATTCTTGTCCAAATATTATCCTACCATACAAAAGGGTTTGACATGGTTGATGGAGGAAAATGATGGAGACGGCAATTTATTTCCTGATGGCTATGGCATGATGGAGATTCACGGCCTGGAATCCGAAATGATTGATGTGGCAACTTATACTCAAGTAGCATTTGCTGATGCGGCTAATATCGCCCGAGAACTTGGAGATGAAGTTAATGCCCAAAGTTATCAACATACTGCCGAAATGCTAAAGGAAAAGATCAATAAGGAGTTCTGGGTGGAGGAATTCGATTCTTATGCCGACTTTATCGGTACTCCCAGAGAAGCGATTAATTTGATTAATGCAGCCATAGTCCGGGCAGACACTTTGAAGAAGCCATGGGCAGTGGAAGAGTTAAGGGCTACCAGAAAAAAGGTGTCCACATACCCTTCCAATAAGAAGCAAGGCTTTGTTATATTTCATAATTGGGTGGTGAATACCCCCATGGAAATGGGAATTGCTGATGAAGACAAGGCCATCAGGGCTTTGGACAAAGGAAGAAAATTTGTGAATCCATTTGGGGTTTTTGTCACAGGGATAGATAGAGATGAGTCTTCAGAAATGGAAGATGGCTCATTTTCAGGCAGTAAGGTTTTTTCTTATACAGGTGCTGTGATGACGTTACCAACCGGTGTGCAGGCCATTTCTGAAAACAATTACGGCAGACCTGATCAGGCTTTGGAATACCTGCAGATGATGACCCGCTCTTTTGGGTTTGCCCTGCCAGGTTCCATTTATGAGGTTTCCCCGGATTATGGCATGATGGCACAAGCTTGGAACCTGTATAGCTATGGAGTACCTATAGTTACACAGTTTTTCGGCATCAGACCTGAGGCTTCCAAGAAACTTATCCACATTACACCCCAAATGCCTGCTACTTGGAATGAGGCCAAAATAGAAAATGTGCTTATCGGTGACAACGAACTGTCCCTAACTTGGAAAATGCTTGAGGATAATAGTGTAGAAATCGAAATCGTGCAGAAAATCAATAACTGGCAAATTCTCCTGCATTGGCCTATAGATAAGTATGCCACCATTAAGGTCAATGACACTGAATATGAACCTGAAGTATCTCAGAGGTTGAAAAGCATAGCGCTATCAGGAAAGAAAAATAGAATTAATTTAAAATGAGATCAATTCCCGTTAACGCTATAAGAAAATTGACTAATTCGATTTATTTTTGCCGGAAGATGGTTTCAAGTTCATGAAAAACTTAATTACAAAATTCAAGAAAGTAAGGATAACTTTTTGGGATCTGATTTTGGAAATCCTAAGTCTTTGTGCCCTGATCGTTCTTTGGACGATCACCTATAATTTCCAACATATAGGTGCTGAACTGGTACCTGCAGATTTTGATTTTTTCCAAACGCCGAATGAATATTGGGCAAGTAAAATGACATATTCAGTACCAATTATTGCCACTATATTGTATGTCGGACTGACAATATGGAACCTGAGACCGCAATATGGTGACTATCCTGTCGATGTCTCAGGGGATAAAGCCTTGGATCTTAGCAAAATCAACAAAAGGCTTTGGAGATGGCTAAAATTCAACCTACTGGTGATTTTTATAGTCATAGAATATTTTTCTTTCCACACGGGTTCAAATGCAGGAACGGGGATTACGCCTTTATTAATATATGTTTTTCCGGTATTGCTTTTTGGCCCGGTCGTGTTTTTCTTTATAGAATACTCCAAAAGTCAATTGGAATAGCCAGTTTTCAGTTTTCAGTAGGCAGTGGGCAGTGCGGGCTGTGGACAGTTGCAAGCAGTCTTAGGGAACCTAGGAATAAACTTTTCAAAATAATTTTCCAATTTTTTAATATTTCAATCTTCCAATTATAACGAACCATTCAACCTTCACTCCCCCACTAAATATTCAACCAATAGTTTAACTTCATCACAAAAGCCCTTTGTTTGGAAGCAAAAGTGTTGGGGAAGTAATTTTCAGTATATACCAAGAAAAGATCTGAAACCGGAGCATATCTCCATTGAAGTCGGGTGTTGATGTTCACATTTTCAATCTGATTGTTGTATTGGATAAAGGTAGTCCAAAACAGACTTTTGGTAAAGGTCAGGTCAATTCTGGGACCCACTAGGAATAAGTCTGCATTATTCTGCGGCTCGGGAAGTCTGATATTATTATAGCTGAAATTCATGGAAATATTGGCCAAATAGCCCATTCTCCAATTCATCGTACCTGAAAGTGTTTTGATATCTCCTGTGAAATACTCCCCGATTTCACCCCTAGCGGACAGGAAGAAAACATTTCTGGGGTTTCCAATATACCTGAACCCAAACGTGCTGTTTCTATAATCAGTGCCTGATTCCAGGGGTTCACCTCTGGTTCTAGTAGGATCAAAAGGGAAAAAAAGATAAGTAAAGCGATTGCTTGCTGTGAGCGTCAAAGTAGACAAGGATTGGAACCTTGTAGTATAGAAAAGCGTGTGTAATTCGTCAGTTACGCCTAGGTTTTCATTCCAAAGTACCTCAGATTCGACTCCGGGGCCATGCCTGTTGATCAGCTTAGATTTGGGGTAAAACTGACGTGACATCCTGATGGCTGTCCTTTTGAAATCATTTCTTGGAGTAAAACCAACAGCAGGATTGAATCCTTCACCCACAGTAGACAAAGCCAGACTTGCCTCCCAGTAGAGATCATTATAGTTGAGTTGCGCATGGGCAGCACCACTTTTTTCCATTTCCCCATATTCAAATGTTTTATGGTAAAAAAACTTCCCTGTCCATCTGCTGTCCGACGAGGCGAGATTATAGTCTATCCCTACCAACCTGTTGAATTGGGAATTATCAAATACTTCTCCCTGCCCTACTTTGTTCAAGGTTTCCCTGTTGATGAGAATCACTCCAATATTGGATCTTTTGAAAACTTTCTTCTGCAAAGCTGCTACAGAAAAGTTTTTACCCACAATTCCTATTTCTTCATCATTTGCTGTTTGCATGTTCATGGCTCCCACACGCCAGTTTTCATTGAGTTTCCCACTGAGCCTGGCCCCAAACAGAATAGGATTCTGAACATTTTGCCCTGTATTTTCATCCCGGTCCACGCCTATTCTTCTAGAGAAGAAGGGCCGGATATTTTGCGTTCCAAAATCCGCAAAGAGGTCAGCATTCTCTAGGAAGAACTGTCTTCTTTCAGGAAAAAATATTTCAAACCTATCCAAATTCGTTACCTGTTCATCCACTTCAACTTGAGAAAAATCAGGGTTTGCTGTTAAATCCATATTCAAGGCAGGACCGATTCCAATTTTAGCATCTGCCCCAAATGTTGGTCTTGGAGGATTTGAGGTGCCTTCAAGGGAATTCCTGTCGGTCACCATGGCTGCATAGGGTATAAATGAAATGTTTGAGCTTTCTTTTTTAAGTGGTTCTATAAATAGCAGTTTTCTGGTAAAAGCCAATGAAATCACATTGAAATTGCGGGGTATAGGAGTCCAAGTGCTCCGTTCATTGTACTTGCTATCAATCCTGTAAAAGTTCACATTCCAGTTCATCGCACCATCATTATAGCGCAGCGTCGAAAATGGAATCGCGGCCTCCACCACCCAATAATCTTCATAGATTTTGGCTGTGGAATACCATTTATTGTCCCAAGCAAGGTTCAGGTCAGTAGGTTGCATACCTCCATTGGCGATCAGCGACTCACGTTGTACGCCATAGGGATTTACACCAAATTGAAAACCATTGGTATTGTCATTGAAAGTATCAAAAATAAAACTGATCCCGTCATTTTGTTCGCCCCTATAATCCCTTCTTAAAGATGTGCTGACATATTTTTCTCGCGGCCCAAGGTTGTACATGACTGCGGCGATGTACAGAAACTTATCATCATAGGCTATTTTTACTTTTGATTGGGCAGCAGCCAAAGAAGTATCCGATGGGAAAAATTGCTGAAAATCGGAAGCCCAATCCTTATCATTCCATATAGCTTCATCCAAAACCCCGTCGATAGTGATCTCATAGTCGATTTTTTCAGCGATCATGCCGGGTAATATAAAGGTCGCCTCTTGGGCAAAAACATTTGAAAGAATACATAAAAGGAAAAGAGAATACCAAATTTTCACAGCTTCAATTATTTGAGCTCAAAATAGGGAATTACCAATTTTCGATTTCATGTCATTTATACCAATGGTTAAATTAAGTATGTGGCGTGTGATAGGAGGTTTGGAATTTGAGATACAAGACACAAGACATAAGACACAAGACGTAAGAAATAAGACTTAAGATGGGTTTACCAACGCCAAATGTGAGCGTCCTCACTCACATCCCCGAGGTTCAATAGTCAATGTAAACATATCAACCCACATCCCCGAGGTAACATAGCTAATGTAAGTCTCTGGAACTGCTATTCTTCAACCTTTATCCTACTGCATTTTCGAAAGCGATTCCCCGAAATTCTACAGGGCAGACTTTTACTTCGCTATTATAGATAATCCCTCTGATTAGATTTTCGGCATCTTGGCACATTGTACTTTGTACACTTTCATCCTTCATCCTTTCTAAAACCCTTCCCCAAAAGCCGTCAAAACCAGCTTTCTAGGGCCTCCATGATTTCGGAATTCACATAAATAAATTCCTTGCCATATTCCCAACAAAAGTTTTCCACCACCGATCGGCACCTGCACACTGCAACCCATTAAACTGCTTTTCAAATGGGCGGGCATGTCGTCTGTCCCTTCATAGGTGTGGATAAACCGTGGATAACTTTCCGGAACCAGCTCATTTACAAAGGTTTCAAAGTCTTTTCTTACAGTAGGATCAGCATTTTCATTGATAGTCAGCGCAGCAGAGGTATGTTGAATGAAAACATGCAGCATCCCGGTTTTGATCTGTCTGATTTCGGGAAATTCACTTTCAATCAAATCTGTAATCAAATGGTAGCCTGGCGGATAGGTCCTTAATTTTATATTCTTTTGATAAATCATAAACGAATAATAATGTAACAATCAGTATTTTATTATGTAACATCTTTTGGTTTTTTAAGGTAATATTTGCTGGCTTATTCACCAGGACCATAAATTTGGTTTCAAAGCAAAAACTCAAAACAAAAAACTATGAAAAATTATTTAATTGCATTTGTAATGTGTTTGTTGATGTCTCCTGCTGTAATGGCACAAGACCACCATTCAAATATTGGTATCAAAGGAGGATTGAATCTTTCAAACATCAATGGAAACGGAAAAGGCGATCTAAAACCCGGTCTACATTTGGGCTTATTAACCCATATTCACCTAACCGACCAATTCGCTTTTCAACCTGAAATTATGTACTCCGCACAAGGTACAAAATTTGGGGGTTCGGATAACAGCCTGAATCTAGATTACATCAATATCCCTTTATTGTTTCAATACATGTTTGACAATGGCTTCAGGTTACAAGCTGGACCACAGGTTGGATTTTTGGTAAATGCCAAAACCAAATCGGGAAATACCACTGTCAATGTCAAAGACGGCTATAATTCCTTGGACCTTGGACTTAGTATTGGAGGAAGTTATGTGTTTGTCGATACAGGATTTGGTCTTGATGCCAGGTACAACCACGGATTGAGCAATATCTATGACTCTAATACCTTGAATGCAACCAACAGAGGATTTCAATTGGGCGTTTTTTATCTATTTGGGCATAAATAATCTTTGCGGCATCGCAGGATATTAATCCAACAAAAAATACTTATCTCTCGAGTCCCCATCAGCCTTTTTGGAAGATGGGGATTTTTTTTTGATTGCAAGTAGGGGAAAAAAGATGGTGGATAAATTTTATTTCCCGCAAAGCCGCTTAGGAAAAGAAGTAGATCTATTTCATACTCCCCAAAATCGGTCATTAAACCTTCACTCTCACCAAACCCCATACCTGACACATCTTGTCCGCCGTGGCGAATTGTCCCTTTTACTTGGCACATTGACCTTCATCCTTTTCCCAAGAGATTCTTCATTTCGCTGAAAGCTTTCCCTAAATTCAAACTTACCAGAAGCTACATTCAGAATGACGACTCCCTCATTATTCTAGCTTCTAAATCTACCCTCTTAAATCTACCCTCTACCTTCCTACCTCAGTTCCTGTTCACCTTCCCTATCCCCGAAACTTTTTCACTTATAACCGTCGGATTGCCTGTATAATTGACTGTGCCAATCCCGTTGACTTCAATGGAAAGCTCATCTTCACAATGGACCGAAACCGAACCTATACCTGAACTTACAAGATCAACGATTTGAGCGCTAAACTCGGAAGCATCAATATTACCTATCCCTTCATTGACCAAGTAAAATTCATTCGTTTCCCCCTTCAAAACCATATTCCCTACAAAATTCAATTTGGAATCCACCGTCTCCGCTTCGATTTCCAAATTGATGTTTCCTACGCCATTTCCTATAATCCGAAGATCTTCCAAGGACAAGGAGTGGGTAGTCCTGATATTCCCAGCCCCTTCAAACTCAAGCTCCCTAAGGTCAGCAATACTCAGGTCAACCTGTATCCCCTCTTTCTTAAAAAATCCACCGGAATCCTTTCCTTCAAGACTCAACTCCAGCAAATCACCGCTTTGCTTAACCTTAAGTCTTTTGACCATGCTCTCATTGCCGGTAACTTCCAAAGATTCTTGGTCATATTGGGAAATATTGACGTTGAACATGCCGCTGAGTTTAAGTCTCTTTACTCCTTCTATTTCAATGGACTCACTGTAGTCGTCATTGCGGTTGTCACAGGAGGATAAAATTACCAAAGCAAGAGAGAACAATAAAATGGTTTGCATTTTCATAATTGTGCACGTTTTTGTGAATGATAATTTTAAAAGTAAAAAAAATCATTGAAATACAATGTATTTATTTTCATGGCATGAATTGAGTCATGGCATGAATTAACACCTTCGAATTTTGTCAATGGATTGGTATTTGCACTTTTTTTAAACAGTACTAAACTGATATATCAAACATTAACATGTTCTCCTTGTTAGGTCAATAGCATATCTAAACCAATTAAAATTATTATGAAAAACAACCAACTTATTAATCGACTCAGGCAAATAGCCATACTGCTAGCCATGACACTGACTTTTATGGCCTGTACTGATGATGAAAATCCAACTATTGATCCAGAAGAAATTTTTACGGGTCAAACAAAAACTTACGATTTGGATGCAGTAGGTAACTCAGGCATCAGCGGAACTGCTTTATTGGAAGAAACTTCTACAGGAAATTCCAAACTGACCATTACCTTAACCGGAACTCCAAATGGAGGTCAACATCCTGCGCATATCCACTTCAATTCTGCAGCTCAAGGTGGTGGAATAGCAGTGTCACTTACACCGATAAATGGAACAACTGGTATTAGCGAGACGACTTTTTCCCAAGAGGATGATGGCACTAATATAAAATTTAGTGACTTACTGACCTATAATGGCTACATCAATGTACATTTGAGTGCAACTGAACTAGGGACAATAGTAGCTCAAGGTGATATTGGATCGAATGAATTGACAGGAACATCAAAAACTTACACATTGAATGACGTTGCGGTACCAACCATTTCAGGTGAGATTACATTTGAGGAAAGGGTTAATGGTTTTGCATTGGCAACTATTTCCTTGACGGGAACTCCTGATGGAGGCATGCATCCAGCACATATCCATTCCAACTCAGCAGCAGTTGGTGGAGGGATTGAGTTTACGTTCAATCCAGTAAACGGCACCACAGGAATGAGTAAAACAGATACACGTGCAGGAATAATGGACGGCGAAAATGGTTTTACTTATGCTGAAATTCTAGAAGCAGATGGTTATGTAAATGTACACGTGAGTGCTGATGATTTAGGTACTATCGTAGCCCAAGGTGATATAGGATCCAATGAACTGACAGGAGAATCACAAACCTACCCATTGAATTCAGTCGCAATAGCCGGAATCTCAGGAGAAATTATTTTCCAAGAACGAATCAATGGATTTGCTTTGGCGACGATCACACTTATGGGAACTCCTGACGGAGGAAGTCATCCAGCGCATATTCACGCCAATAGTGCACAAGAAGGTGGCGGAATTCTTTATACTTTCAATCCTGTAAACGGAACGACAGGAA
>NZ_JBGSXS010000204.1:0-7979 GCF_041751335.1 Aquiflexum sp. | reverse complement strand
TGCTGAGTCGAGGAACTCTTTTCTATGATGTTCACCTATCCCAAAGACATCCAATCCCATCACATCAGCATATTCAATTCTCTCCAAAAGTTCCGAAAGGGCTAATGCGCTGTTTTCGTTTTTATTTTTTCCATCCCCGATTGAAGCTGCGGCAAAACTGTCTATTCCAATTTGCATGTTTTTTTTTAGACGTGAGTTATGAGAAGCGAGAAGCGAGAGCCGAGAAATTAGAACCAAGAGCCAAGATCCAAGAAAAAAGAGCCAAAGCCTGCCCCGAGTATAGGGGAGCCAAGAAAAAAGAAACAATAAACAAAGTCTGATTCTCTTATTGGGAAATAAGAAACAAGGGCCAAAGCCTGCCGAGAGAATCGGGGAGCCGAGAACTGAGATGCGTGAAAATGAAAACCTTCCCAGCATATCGGGGAGTCAATAAAATGCAAAATTTTAATTAAATCCCTAAAGAGCTAGTCCATATCTGGGTGCCTGACTCAAAAAATATTCAATACGACCAAACAACTGACATTTTTAAAAAAACATGACTTTTAACCAATTTGGTTGGTAGATATATGAATAATAATATCTTTGTCGGATTAAAATTTGACAGTAAATTCAAAAAAGCATTATGGAACAAATGTTAATTTATTTGGTCCCTGTATTGGGGATTATAGGCCTGATAGTGATGGCATTCAAATCTGCTTGGGTTACCAAGCAGGAAACCGGAGATGAAACCATGGTAGAATTGGCAGGTCACATTTCCAAAGGAGCCATGGCCTTTTTGAAAGCCGAATGGAAAATCCTTGGCTATTTCGTAGTTATCGCCGCAATTATTTTAGGATGGTCAGGAACATTGGTGGAAACCTCAAGCCCGGTCATTGCCATTTCATTTGTTATTGGAGCCTTTTTGTCGGCTTTCGCAGGTTACATGGGTATGAATATCGCCACCAAGGCAAATGTAAGAACCACACAAGCAGCCAAAACAAGTTTGAAAGGCGCTTTGAATGTGTCCTTTACAGGAGGTTCGGTTATGGGCTTAGGTGTCGCTGGTCTTGCTGTTTTGGGTATGGGTTCTTTGTTTATTGTGTTTTATAATGTTTTTGTTATTTCCACAGGTGGTGATGTGAATGGTGCTGCCATGGAAACTGCCTTGGAAGTTTTGGCAGGCTTTTCATTGGGTGCTGAATCTATTGCATTGTTTGCCCGTGTGGGTGGTGGTATTTATACCAAAGCTGCTGATGTAGGTGCTGACTTGGTCGGTAAGGTCGAAGCTGGAATTCCAGAAGATGATGTAAGAAACCCCGCGACTATTGCCGATAACGTAGGGGATAATGTTGGAGATGTTGCTGGAATGGGAGCGGATCTTTTTGGTTCTTATGTAGCTACAATTTTGGCTTCTATGGTATTGGGGAGGGAGATTGTTTCAGCTGATAATTTTGGAGGAATTGCACCTGTCTTGTTGCCATTGGTGATAGCTGGTATGGGATTGATGTTTTCCATCGTAGGAACTTTCTTTGTTAAGATCAACAAAGAGACTGACAGTGTACAAGCAGCATTAAACAAAGGCAACTGGATTTCCATTTTATTGACTGTTGCAGCGTCTTATCCATTGATCATGTATATGTTGCCGGATGGTGATTTGATTTTATCAAGAGGCGGATCCTTTGTATTTACCAAAATGGGCGTTTTCGGTGCAGTGGTTATTGGTTTGGTGGTAGGCGCCTTGATGAGTATGATTACTGAATACTATACTTCCATGGGCAAGCGTCCTGTGATGTCCATCATCAAACAATCTTCTACAGGTCATGCCACCAATATTATAGGAGGCCTTTCTGTGGGAATGGAATCCACTGTTGCACCTATTTTGGTTTTGGCCGCAGGTATTTATACTTCCTTTCTGGCAGCTGGTTTATATGGAGTGGCAATTGCAGCCGCAGGTATGATGGCCACAACTGCCATGCAGTTAGCGATAGATGCTTTTGGACCAATCGCTGATAATGCAGGTGGTATTGCTGAAATGTCTGGTTTGCCAAAAGAAGTTAGAGAAAGAACGGATATTCTGGATGCTGTAGGAAACACTACCGCTGCATCTGGAAAAGGATTTGCAATTGCTTCAGCTGCATTGACCGCTTTGGCCTTGTTTGCTGCTTATGTTGGAATCGCAGGCATTGATTCGATTGATATTTATAAGGCAGATGTTCTGTCAGGTCTTTTTGTTGGAGCGATGATCCCTTTTATATTCTCGTCTTTGGCGATTGCAGCTGTTGGCCGTGCAGCCATGGATATGGTCAATGAGGTAAGGAGACAGTTCAGGGAGATTCCGGGAATCATGGAATACAAAGCCAAGCCGGAATATGAAAAATGTGTGGAAATATCCACTCAGGCATCATTGAGGGAAATGGTCGCACCTGGAGCGATTGCTTTGCTGACTCCGATTATCGTCGGATTTGCTTTTGGTCCTGAGGTTTTGGGCGGAACTTTGGCTGGGATTACAGTATCAGGTGTACTGATGGGTATTTTTCAAAACAATGCCGGTGGTGCATGGGACAATGCAAAAAAATCTTTTGAAAAAGGAGTGATGATCGATGGCGTGATGCAGTATAAAGGCTCAGATGCCCACAAAGCTTCTGTCACGGGTGATACTGTAGGTGATCCATTCAAAGATACTTCAGGCCCATCGATGAACATCCTGATAAAGCTGACATCAATTGTGGCACTTGTAATCGCACCACATATTTCTGAGGGAGATAGACATACAAGAACTCATATAGAAGTTGAAAAAATTGAAATACAAGAGGTAGTACCTGAGGTTTCGAAGGAAATCGTTTCGATTGATAATATCGAGATAAAATAGAATTTTCAAAACCGATTTAAAAAGCCGTCTTTCAAGACGGTTTTTTTTTGACTATGAGATATATAATATTTAAAGTCCCTTGTCAAAAAAGAAAAGACAATTATTTGAATAATGAACTTAAGGGATTTTGCGCCTATATTTTTAATAACGAAAATCGCAATTTTTTTACATGGATGTGGGCAATGATGCCAGTAAAATTGAAATCATTATAATTCTCGCTAGGAAAGTGAAATGTCCGGTACTTCCCTGCCTGCCGGCATGTAGGGGACTTCCAACCTGTTTGTAGTAGAAAATTGGGTTACGGGCAAAGAGGAGGATAACTATTTTTTTTATCTAAATCCTGATTTGTAATTTTTTGCAGTAATATGAAATAATATGTCGCAAAACAACTTGATTAAAAATGATATTCTATTTTTTTAAATAAAGTAGAATTATAATTTTTTATCCAATTAAATCAAGCCTATTTGTTGTAAAATTTCATAAAATGTAATAATATAGGTTTTTATTAATTTATTTAAACAGTATAGTTTGATTTTAAAAATCTGCTTAAAATACCAGGGAATTTGCTGGTTTTTGCTGTTTTTTGATTGAAAGAATATGGTTGATCCAACCTAACATATAGCGCAAGGTCTGTTATTTTAATAACGGTTTAAATTGAAAACTAATCTTTAACCTTAATTCAAACAACTATGAAGAGAAAATTTACTGGTCTCATTCTTCTCTTATTGGTAGTTTCCTTTGGCATTCCAGATGTGTTTGCCCAAGATGTTACCATAAGAGGAAAAGTAACCTCCCGCGATGATGGACAGCCACTTCCGGGAGTAACCGTTTTGATTCAGAACACCACCATGGGTACTGTCACCGACATTGATGGAAATTACTCCATTAATGTGCCAAGTGGAAGCAATGTTCTGACTTATTCATTTATTGGTTTTGTGGGCCAATCTGTTGAAATCAACAATAGGTCTACTGTTGATGTGGTGATGGTCACCGACACAAAGCAGCTTTCAGAATTTGTAGTAACAGCATTTGGAATTGAACAGGACAAAAAGACCCTTGGATATGCTGTGCAAAGGGTAGATAGTGATGATATCATCCGCACAAAACAGCCTAATTTGGTCAATTCACTACAAGGACAAGCAGCTGGTGTTCAAGTGACCAATGCAGGTGGCGCACCTGGTCAAAGTGCTAGAATCGTCATAAGAGGCATCAATTCTTTAAGTCCCGGGGCGGACAATCAGCCCCTGTTCATAGTTGATGGTATTCAAATTGACAACTCCACCATTGAATCTCCCGGAACACCCAGAGGGCTTTCCAACAGAGTAGCGGATCTTAATCCTGATGACGTTGAATCAATGAGTATACTCAAAGGGGCTGCCGCAACTGCGCTTTACGGAGTAAGAGCAGCAAATGGTGCTGTCATTATCACCACAAAAAGAGGAAAAGCAGGAACCACTGAGGTGAATTTCAGTTCTTCTGTTGGGTTTGAAACCCCTAATAGAATTCCAAGGCTTCAGGAAAATTTTGGTCAGGGTTTTAGTGGCGTTTATGATCCTACAAGCTTTTGGCCTTCTTGGGGAGCACCTATCTCAGAAGTGGCGCAAACAGTCCCCGGACATCAATACCAGAATAATTGGAGAAGGGTTTTTGATACTGGTATGCAGGTTTCCAATAACTTGAGTATTTCAGGAGGCAGTGAAAAAGCCACATTCTTTGGTTCTTTTGGAAGGTTTGATCATGAGGGAATTATGCCCTTCAGTGGATGGGCAAGGACATCAGCCAAATTAAACGGACAGATAAAAGTCTCGGAGAAGTTTAACTTCTCTAGTTCCCTAAATTATATTAATTCTGGTGGCAACAGGGTTCCACATGACAGATTTATGGAAAGGATGGTTTATTGGGCTGAAACGCAAGATGTAAGGGATTACATCAATCCTGATGGAACTATGAAAACTTATGGGTCTAACACGAACCCAATTTATGATGCCAGGTTCAGTACATTTGAAGATAATGTGGACAGGTTAATAGGAAATGTTACCTTGAACTATAAGCCGGCTGATTGGATTGATTTCACATATCGTGTCGGAGCTGATGTGTTTTCTGATAGTAGGACAGAAATCACCCCAGGACCTAAAGGGATTGACGGTGAAAGAGCCTTGAGTGCCACAGGATTTATCCGTGAAATCAGAATCAATAGCAGAGACCTGACCTCCACTTTTATTGTTTCCATGCAAAAAAGATGGAGTGAAAAATGGCATACTTCTTTAAGGTTTGGTAATGATATTTTCGAAAGGAAATTCGATAGGCTATCTTCTTTGGGACAGGACTTTGTTATTCCTGAGTTTTTTAACCTCTCCAATACCAGGCAGGTATTCAGTGATCAGGGTAAGAGTATCAGAAGATTGGTTGGTTTCTATGGGGATGTCACAATAGATTATCAAGGAACGCTTTTCTTGAATATTACAGGGAGAAATGACATTTCTTCTACTTTACCTCAGCAGAACAATTCTTTTTTCTACCCGAGTTTCAATCTAAGTTATCTGTTTTCAGAATCTTTTGAATTACCCTCATGGATGTCTTTTGGAAAAATCAGAGCTTCTTATGCTGAAGTAGGTAAAGATACCAATCCGCATTTGTTAGGCGCAACTTATGTGACACCCTCAATTTATCCTTTGGAAGGGCAGGTTGGTTTCACAAGGTTTGGGGGATTTGGAGATCCAAACCTTAGACCGGAGAGAACCTCCTCAATAGAATTGGGTACTCAACTTGGTTTTTTGAACAACAGGATAGAAGTGGATATTGCCTATTATAAAAATAACACCAAGGATCAGATTATACCTGTACCCGTATCCCCAGCTACAGGATTTACTTCTTACATCACCAATGCAGGTGAGATACAGAATGAAGGAGTGGAATTTATGATCAAAGCTTTAGCTGTTCAAAGGAATGATTTTAGATGGAATGTCAATTTCAATTTATCCTATAATGATAATATGGTCAAATCCATCAGAGAAGGAATTGATGAGATTATCATTGGTAACCAATTTGGATATGTTGGAAGTACGGTTACCATGAAGCTTATTGAAGGAAGACCTTATGGAGATATTTATGGTAGCAGTTACACAAGGTACTATGCAGGAGGAAGACCTGAGGGTGTAGAAACTCTTGATAAAAACCTCCCCATAGTGATCGGTGCCAATGGTTTCCCTGTAAGAGATGGAACCCAATTGATTTTGGGAAATGCCATACCGAAATGGTTTGGCGGAATCCGTAATGATTTCAACTATAAAAATTGGGATTTTTCATTTTTGGTAGATTGGAGATGGGGTGTAGATCAATATAATCAATTTGACAATTTCTTGTCGGCCTTTGGCCTAAATGAATACACCAATGACCGAAATGACCTCAAGGTCTTTGAAGGTGTATTAGCAGATGGATCCCAGAATACTCAAGAAGTATGGTTGGGACAAGGTGACGGTCCTGATGGAAGGGGCTATGGTGCTGGATTTTATCGAAATACTTACAGGACAGTCAGTGAGAATTTTGTGCAGGATGCAAGTTTCGTCAAACTAAGGAACATTACTTTGGGCTATAATTTTAACCCAAGGTTATTAGAGAATACCTTTATCAGATCTCTAAGAGCCTCAGTTGCTGCCAACAATATCATCCTTTACACCCCTTGGGACGGGTTTGACCCAGAATCTTTCAGTGCGGGTGCAGGCGGTAATGCTGTAGGTTTTACAGGCCTGGGTTTCCCGGCGGTTCAAAGCTTCTTTTTTACTTTAAATCTTGGATTCTAAAAACCAGCAACCATGAAAAACTTATCAAAACTTAAAATACTCTTGATAGCATCAATGATGGTGTTTTTGGCATCTTGTGATGAATGGCTCGATGTCAATGAAAACCCCAATAATCCAACAGATGCACCAATCCAAGGATTACTTACCAATGTGGTGCTTGAATCTACAATGAATGTATATAGAGCAGGTTCAATCTCAAGTAATTATGTTCAGCACCTTGCTTCGCCCAATCCTTCAAGTTCATCAGATATTATGGATCCTTTGGATTACAGTGGTACTTGGGGTACTTTCTATTCTGTGATGTCTGATAATACTGACTTGATCAGGAAAGCAGAGGATTTGGGAGCTTCACACTATGTGGCGGTTGCCCAAACCATGATGGCCCTGAATCTTGGGATGGTTGTAGACATGTGGGGCAATGTTCCCTATTTTGAAGGTTTTACATTCGAAACCGTAACTCCCATATTTGATAATGACCAACAATTATATGCAGAGGTCATTTCTTTATTAGATCAGGCTATCGTCAATTTTAATAGTACTTCCACAGTGACTGTAAGAGGTGATGATTTTATCTTTCAGGGAAATATCCCTAAATGGATCAAATTTGCAAATTCACTTAAAGCGAGGTTTTTAATTCATACAAAAGGAAAGGCAGGATACAATGCAGCTAATGTTTTATCAGCTGTTTCAGCTGGTTTTGCTGCAAATGCTGATGATGCAAAAATGAATTTCTTTGAACAGAGAAGAAACCCTTGGGAAGTGATTGCGCTTAACAACCAAAATCTTCTTTTGGGAGGATGGATTTCTTCTCAATTTATTGAAGCATTGGACGGGACATCTTACCCTATAGCAGACCCAAGATTACCTTTGATGGTCGGAGCAACTGATGGTGGAGCGTATATAGGAGTACCAAATGGTGCAGGTAGGGGTAATGCCCCTGAAAGAGGGGCTAGATCGGTTTTGATTCCTGGTCAATTTTATACCACCCGTACAGGTCCTGTTTTAATAATGACCTATGCTGAACTGAAATTTATTGAAGCTGAGGCAGCATTTGAAACGGATAAACCACGTGCCTATGCTGCATATCTTGAAGGAATCAGAGCCCATATGAGCATGTTATCTGTGAATACCGTCTCCTTAGAGCAGTACATCGCCCACCCATCAGTAAGCATGGGTGAAGCTGCTTTCACTATCAATGATATCTTTAAGGAGAAATGGATTGCCACTTTCCTCAACCCTGAAACTTGGAATGATGCAAGGAGATTTAATTATGCTTATAAGGATATGACACTTCCTGA
The DNA here is from genome assembly GCF_041751335.1 of Aquiflexum sp. Taxonomy (GTDB): domain Bacteria; phylum Bacteroidota; class Bacteroidia; order Cytophagales; family Cyclobacteriaceae; genus Aquiflexum. The sequence continues at coordinate 33 of NZ_JBGSXS010000204.1, read as the reverse complement.
CAACCTCAACCCAAATCTCAATGGACAGTTTAT
>NZ_JBGSXS010000203.1:0-2378 GCF_041751335.1 Aquiflexum sp. | reverse complement strand
AGAGATTTTCCATAGTTTCAAAAATGTAGCCATAAGAAAGAAAATCAGCTATCATTTTGACAGCAATGTCGAAAAGTTCATGATGGATTTTGATAGAGATCAAATGGAAATAGTCATTTGTAACCTCCTTTCCAATGCATTCAAATATACCAAGGATCATGGCAATGTAAGTTTGCAAATTGAGATAAGCAACGACAAACTGGCACTCTTAATAACAGATACAGGAATCGGTCTTTCAGAAGAAAATAAAGAGAAAATTTTCAATAGATTTTTTCAAGTACAACAATCAGATTCTGCTAAAATGGTCGGTAGCGGTATCGGATTGGCTTTCTCCAAAAATATTATGGACTTGCATGGGGGTAATATCAAGGTTGAGAGTCAGCTTAATCAGGGTACAACGTTCATTTTAGAATTGCCTTTGCCAACATCTCTGCCTAAGGAAGACAAATCAACAATCGAGACATTGAACATTGAATCCTTGGGTTTGCATGAAGATTTGGATTTTGACCTGTTAGAAGACGAAGCTGATTCCAAAAAGGAAAAACCATTCACAATCTTGGTAGCTGATGATAATGAAGATATCAGGAGTTATTTGCGGGAACTTCTCAAAGATGAATATGAAATTCTTGAAGCTGAAGATGGAGCAGATGCGTTGTCTATTATCATTAGAGAAATGCCGGACTTGGTAGTTTCAGATGTGATGATGCCCAATTTGGACGGCATCAGGCTTTGTCAGGAAATAAAAGGTCAAATCAGTACTTCTCATATTCCTGTCATTCTACTTACAGCCAGGACTTCGTTGGACTATGAATTGGAAGGACTGCAGACGGGAGCTGAAGATTACATCACAAAGCCATTTAATCCGGGTATAGTCAAAACCAAAATTGCCAATATCCTTGAAAACAGGAGGAAATTGAGAGAGTATTTTTTCAATAAGGTCAGGTTCCAACCAAATACCGAAGAAGTACATGAATCTTCTTTGGATGAAGAGTTTATAGAAAAGGCCATCAATTTGGTCAATGATAACCTCCTAAATGAAAATTTCGGTATTGAAACCATGGTCGATGAACTTTTTATGAGCCAATCTACCCTATTTAGAAAAATCAAATCCCTTACAGGATTATCCCTTACAGGCTTTATCAGATCCATCAAACTCAAGAAAGCTGCCCAAATCATTCTTCAATCAGATATTAAACTCAGCCAGGTAGCATTTGAATCAGGGTTCAATGATTATAAGTACTTCAAAAAATCATTTGAACAACAATTTGGATGCCTTCCCTCAGAATATAAAACTAAGATTCTGGAAGGGATTAAATAATATCACCCATTAAAACACGCTAAGTGGCATTTTTTTCAAATTTGAATGATATCACCCCCAAGTTGATTGATTGGTACCACTCTATTGAATAGATAAAAAAGATATTTGAATGTAGAAAAATTCTACAACAACAATAAACCTAAATAAATGTCTATGTACTCATTATTTACTCAGAGTCGACTTGATAGTTGTATTTCGCATTGCTGGCGAAAGAGCCTATGCTTAATCCTACCCCTATTTATTGGTTTAGCCTATCAAGCCGAAGCCTTTCAGCAAGCAAGACAAGTTTCGGGAACTGTAGTTTCCCAAACTGAAAGCGATGGATTGCCGGGAGTCTCTATTACAGTCAAAGGAACCACCCGAGGTACCGTCACTGATATCAATGGCCGATTTACGCTTGAGGTGCCATCTTCGGAATCTATTTTGGTGTTCAGTTTTATCGGTTACCAAACCCAAGAGGTTATGGTAGGAAATCAATCAAACATCAACATCAGCCTTACCGAAAGTGAGGCACTATTGGATGAATTTGTGGTGGTGGGATATGGAGAGCAGAAAAGGCTTAATCTTACAGGGGCTGTCGAAACAGTCAGGTTCGATGAGGCCGTCAACCAACCCGTGACCAATTCAGGACAGTTGATGTATGGTCGGTTTGCAGGAGTGCAATTGACCCAAGCAAGTGGGCTTCCCGGCGCTGATCAATCGGGAATAATTATTAGAGGTCAGGGTTCTTTTGGAGGAACCAACCCACTTGTGGTGATTGATAATATTCAATATGATGGATTGAGAGAATTCAATAACCTTTCACCATCGGATATTGAAAGTATTTCGGTCTTGAAAGATGCTTCTGCATCAGCCATTTATGGAGCGAGAGGCGCGAATGGCGTCATCGTAGTGACCACCAAAAAAGGAGTTAAAGGAAAATTCTCAGTTGATTATAACAACTTCATAGGTTTTCAAAGAGTCACTGTTGTCCCTGAATATTTGGATGGTGTACAGTTTGCTCAATTGAGAAATGAAAGGGACCTGAACTTCAATGGATCCGACGCACCTTTAAGATATT
>NZ_JBGSXS010000202.1:0-3759 GCF_041751335.1 Aquiflexum sp. | reverse complement strand
ATACAACTTGCCTATGCCAATACCCTATTTGACCCTAAAGAAAATTTGGAAGGGTCTTTTAGAATTATAAAAAACCTTCCACAGAAAATTCTTGCTAATCAATTTATTGTCCGCTCTTTGGGTTTTCATGCTTACTTATACCAAGCTAAAAGTCAATTTCCTGATAATATTTCCGATGATGATTATGTCAAATTGCTGAGTGAAATCCTGTATGGATATGCTGAAGGAAAAGGGGAGCTGAAAATAAACTGGAAAGAATTTCAAGGGAATTATCCATGGTTTGTCAGCCGGTGGATTTTTTACATAGATGAAAGCACCTGATATGAATAATATATGTCCATATACCGGTTTAAGGTCATTTACTGAGGATGAAAGCATTTATTTTAAAGGCCGGGATCATCAGATAGATCAGCTTACTGCTTTGTTGGAGCAGAATAAGTTCCTGATGGTCACTGGGGCATCAGGTGAAGGAAAATCATCTTTGATTTATGCAGGATTGATTCCCAACGCCCGTGCAGGTTTTTTCAAAGCGAAATATACCAATTGGGTGGTGGCTGATTTCCGACCTGAACGTAGCCCTGTTAAGAACATGGCCCAGGCCATTTCGGATAAATTCAATATTCTTGACACTACCGTTGAAACAGAGTTAAGAAGAGGTTTTTCTTCCCTTATTGATCTTTATACCAATTCTGATTTTTACATAGATGAACAGGATGAAAAGTGGCAGCATTTAGAAGAAACAGAACAAAGAACCAGGAAAAGAAAGGCTGCCAATTTGATGATCATTGTGGATCAGTTTGAGGAATTTTTTACCAATCCGGAAAACTTCTACAAAGAAGCCCCTTCACAGGATTCGCAGATTGTGGTGAATTTGATTCTGGAAACTGCTCGAATTGCCCTCAAAAAGAACATACCCGTGTATGTGGTCTGTACCATGCGCTCGGATTATATCGGTCAATGTTCCGCTTTCAGAGGCCTTCCGGAATATATCGGTTTTTCACAGTTCTTTGTCCCGCGCTTAAAACGAAAGGATTTAAAACAGGTCGTTGAAGAACCTGCGATCTTGAGCGGGAACAGGATTTCCCAAAGGTTGATCGAAAGGCTGGTCTATGATTTGGCTGAAGGCTTAGATCAGTTACCCATATTACAGCATGCTTTGACCCAAATCTGGTTGGCTGCCGATAGTGGGGCTGAGGAAATGGATCTTATTCATTATGCTAAAGTTGGAGGGATGCCTGCTAATGAATTGCCTGACAATGATCAAAAGATTTTCCTAAAATGGTTCAAATCATTGCCTGAGCATCAGCGGGTTTATTATCATCAGACGGGATTGAACAAAGTTATTGAAATCCATGCCAGCATTTTATATGAAAATGCGTGGGAATACTATAACAAGGTAAATCCTGAAAGCCCCATTTCCCAGCACGAAGCCAAGCGGGTTATTGCATTGACTTTTAGTGGGCTTACAAAAATTGATAATAGCAGGGCGGTAAGAAACAGGATGAGTTTGGGAGAACTTACCGAAATCATCAATACACCTGACCTCAATTCCAAAGTGGTAGGTGGGGTTCTGAATATTTTCAGGGAAGAAGGGAATTCATTTATCAGGCCCTTCAGGACAGAAGACCCGGATACCCATATTCTGCATGAGGAAACGGTTTTGGATATTACCCATGAAAGTTTGATCAGAAACTGGAATAAACTCAACGCCTGGGCCAATCAGGAATTTGAGTTTTACAGCACCTATTTGGACTTCAAAAAACAACTCGACCGTTGGAAGGACAATGGGAAAAGCAGGGATTTTTTACTTCCTATTGGGCCATTGTCCTTTTTCGAAAACTGGTATGAGGAATGTAAACCAAACGTGGGTTGGATCAAAAGGTATTCTGAAATCAAAGAAGATGATGAAATAAGAACCAGGGAAGCTCAAATACGCTTGACTGAAATACAGGAGTTTCTGAAAAGAAGCAGTAGAAATGTTTTCTTTACCCGTACTTTTATGAAGTATGGCGCCCAACGGATAGGTACCTTTTTTGCCATTTTGGTGATGCTCGTATTGAGTGGTTTTTATTGGTATGATGCGGAACAAAAAGCGAATGAAAGGGTGATTGACCGTGCCAGGAATGAATCTTTAACATTTTTGAACAGTCCGGAAGTAATTAATCAGGATAAGGCTATTTACCTACTAGCAGAAGAGCGTTTTGAACCCGGATATTTGACTTCATTTTTGACTTCCATGAATCAAAAGGACAGAATTTCTCAGGCCATCGATTCCTATAAATTTTTGATCTATATGGATAAGCATATTGAAGATCCTATTAGGGGTTTATTAGTTGATTTTATTTATAAGGACCTACAATCACCGGAGCCTGCAATTGAATCAGAGTATATTTTAGCACAGACCAATAAGTTTTTGCTCATTTTGATGAGGGATAATTATTACAGTCCTTCCAAAGAAAATGAAAAAATTATAACAGAATTAACAGATAGAAACAGGAATAGAGTGGTGGATTTTTATGAGGTAACAGGACATTTTAGTCCAACGTTGCCTTTTGAACTTAATTTGGCCATTCAGCTTTGGCTTACTGATGGCAATGCCACAACGGAAGGTATCGATGAAGTTCTTCAGACCATTTCACCTGCTGAAAGTGAGGAGGGAAGAGATGCTTTTTCCCGATATTATCCAAAGGGAAGTTTTGAACCTAATGGAAGACAGCCAACGGATTTCAACAATGGCTACCATACATTGGCTTCACTTTATGCCAGCAAAGGAGATATCAATGGGGTGGAATGGGCCTTTCAACAATTACTGAACAATGGCCAAAGGGAGTACTTCGAATTGGGCAGGGTTTTCAATAACCACCAAAATATTATGGGTTATTTGTATCAGTATAAATTTAGGGATTTGACTCCAAGGTTTGTGAAATGGATAGCAACCAATACATTTGACAACCCTGAAATAACGGTTTATAGGAACACTGTAATCAGGTCGGGATATATCACACATTTGTATGTTGGGGCCAATCTTGAACCTCAGGCCTTAAGATCCTATCGTGGCTATATTTACCCTAACCTTTTCTTTTCAGACCGATATGTTTATGATCAGATGAGTGAAGATTATGAAATATATATTAATCAGATCAGAGACCCATCAGAAAGGAATTATCAATTGGCCATCAATTCCAAAAGAAAAGCTGTTTTTACCCATAAATATTGGTTTGACCGTCAAATGGAAATCAATCAGGATCTGTTGGATTCCTGGTTGGATAATGCATTTGAATATTATTCGAAGTTATCCCCTGCTTTTTTGGAAGTAAAAATACCTTCAACAATTCCTTACTATGGCGATGGGGTAAGGACAACGCAGCCTTCTAGAAAGGAATTGTTCATTTATCCTGATTACCGGGATGGGTGGTTCAGTTGGAACTATCATTCAGATATGTTCTATCGCTATATGGATAGAAAGAGGTTATTGTCAAAAATGTTCACCACAGGAGTTGATTTAGAGGCCATGCATTTCTGGATTGCAAAAGCTTTTGAAATCAAGGCCTTTCCTCCCCCCGGTACATTGGACAATAATTATCCACTGTCTGATGAAACATTGACCCATGCGTTAAATTTTTTGGAAAGCCACCCCAGTGGTGATGAGGTTGATAAAAACCTGTTTTATCTGGTATTGGCCAATCGGTCATTTGATCGTGCGGATACGGTAAAAGGAATGGAATTTTACCGAAAATTCGATCAACAGGCCATTTCCAG
>NZ_JBGSXS010000201.1:0-1722 GCF_041751335.1 Aquiflexum sp. | reverse complement strand
ATCTTCATGGATCCTGACCTTTTTAAATCCATCTTTGTACTTTTCCACGCCCATGGCTTTCAGTCGCTTGGTCATGACTTCTGCATAGCAGAATTTGCAGCCTGTTGTGATCTTGGTACAGCCTGTGACAGGATTCCAAGTAAGTTCGGTCCATTCTATTGAGGTTTGTGCCACGGTAGTTCAGGTTAATTGGATGGAAATACGTTTAGGTCTATCACAATATTCGCCATAATTTATGTAATAAGAACCCTTCCTAGGTTTTTGTCCGTCATTTGATGTCACAATAATTTTATTCTGAGCAGCTAGCCCTTTTAATACCTCCACTGCATGAGTTGGTCTAAATCCTTGGTGAAGTGTAGCTTGGTAAATTTCACCATTGGATCTCGGTTCTTTCAAATAAGAGAGAAAAAAAATCTCCAATTTATTGACCTTATCAGCTTTAGAAGGACTAAATAGTGTTGGAGCATCAGGATTCTTATAAGTCCATCCCCTTCCCTGCTCAGAATCTATTTCCCATTTTGCTTCAAGCATTTTGTCAAAGCCATAAATGTGGCTGGTAAAAAAGAAAAGACAAAAATATTGATTAACATCTCTGGAGATGATAAATGTGTCCACGAAAAAATCATCACCAAGATAATTTCGAAAGGCTGATTTCAGGTTCTCGATGAAATCAATCCCCGTTGGAGAATTTGGCCATTTATCTTTTGGAACCAAATCCTCTATGAAAGCTTGTAGTGCCGTGGGAATCCCTTTTCTTTCAAACCTAAACATAAATTGCGTAGGCAGAAACAGTAAAACTTCTGCTTTTTTGGTCTGTAAAATTGATCTGATTTGGGAAGCTCTGACATCTTTATATCCATAGAGATCAATAAAGACAAAAGCTTTGGATTTCTTTGATTTGGATATTTGATTTACTATACCCGGCACAGCTTCGGCATAATCCACGTTTAGAAATCTCAAATCACCAAAAAAAGGATAATGCAACTTTTTACTTTCGACAATAGATTTGACCTTTTCTGTTTTCCAAGTTTCCAGGTCATTGAACACACAATCAACTTGAATTAGCTTCTGTCCTCCAGCCTGGTTTCTATAGTATATATCTTTGATAGCCTTCAAAAAAATGATTGGACTTCCCTCTCCTCCATTTTCATAAATCCCTTCCCCACAAAACAGATCGTAGAGATGGACTTTTTCAATGCCAGCCGCCCTGCTCAAGATGTTCAGGTATTTTTGAATGTACAAATTGAGCAACCTTACTTTTACTTCTGAATGCTCATACATGGTAGACTGCGAATCTTTCATTGTCAAACAATTGATTAATAAACAATAAGAAAATTTATTCCACCCAATTCTTCTTCTAAAATTTGAAATGAAATAGTTCAATAAAAATAAAAATTAAGTTTAAAGCATTCTAAAAAATTTGGATAACCTTCAACAATTTGAGGTTTTTTTTATTTTATGATTTAACGTCATTTAAGAAAAGGAAGAGAATTTTTAATTTGAAGTGTTCGTTTAGATTCAAACAGTAATGAAAAAATATTCATAGATATTAAGATATCTTTTTCGGTTAATGGCCGAAAATTGATTGGGTAATAGTTATTAATAAGCGATGGCTCGGTGGGCCCTCGTTTTTTTATGGATCTATTTTTTCTGGTATTGCAACCTTGGACCATCACAATACTCCCAGGTATTCATAAGCACTTGCTGATGGGTGATGACCAA
>NZ_JBGSXS010000200.1:0-20564 GCF_041751335.1 Aquiflexum sp. | reverse complement strand
TGGATGACATGGATGATTTTGGTTTTTGGGATGAAGTGTTAGAAGAAATCGAAAATAACTGGAAAAGTTTTTTCACCATAGAGAAAATGAGTTCAAGAGAAGGATTTCAAATCATGGAAGACTTTGTGGATGAGTTGAAGGATAGCTATTTCAAGGATAATCTGATCAAAATATTGGACAGAAAAAGTCCATTTGCCAATTTCAAATCCGAAGTGGAATCCTCAGAAGTCAGGGAGCAATGGTTTGCATTTCGGGACGCAGCCTATGTGGAATATGTGCAGGAGGAATTGGAAATGAATGATGTGGCCTTTGAGAAATGAATGGTCTATCAGTTATAACTTGATTAAAACAGCAAATTGTATTGACCATCAAACTCACTTCTTACCACTATGAAAAATCCCCTTTTTATCGTATCAAGCCTGATCTTATCTTTCATTTTGGGCTTTTATCTCAACGCCACCTTGCTGGTTCCAAAAGAATCTGAATACTCTCCTTTATCCAATAACCAATCCAATTCACCTATGGAAAATATCAAATTGGGGGCTTTTTCGGTAAGCCTCAGTGTCAAAGACCTCAATGTCTCTAAAGAGTTTTATGAAAATCTTGGCTTCTCTGTATTTGCGGGAAGTATGGAAACGAATTACCTGATCATGAAAAATGAAGATACTTTGATCGGACTGTTTCATGGCATGTTTGAAGGCAATATTTTGACCTTTAATCCAGGATGGGATCAAAACGCAAATACAGTTGAAGACTTTGACGATGTGCGGTCAATTCAACAACATCTGAAAGATAAAGGAATCAAATTGGAAACTGAAGCGGATGAGAAAACTTCAGGTCCGGCAAGCCTGATGTTGAAAGATCCTGATGGAAATTTGATTTTGCTGGACCAGCACATATAAAATATCCCAAAAGTAAGTAAATCTGTCAGACCTAAGGATTGTATTTTTTGTCATTTGAATAAACTATTTGGTGATTAAATTTCCAAAAATCAAGATTTCGATTTTTCCTATACCAATCCTATCGCAAACTTCTATTATATTAGAAACTTATTGAATTTGGGGATTTCCTGTTTGATGGTCAAAATGAACCACCTAAACTTAAATTGATCAAAATGATAGATTTTAAACTGAATATTCTTAATCTGTTTTTAATATTGGTTGCTGCTTGGCTGGGAGGTATTGCCTCCAAGAGGTTGGGCTATCCGCCAATATTGGGTGAACTTATCATAGGGATTCTACTTGGACCAACACTTCTGGGCATTATCAAAGAAACCGAAACTATTAAAGTTCTGGCAGAAATAGGCATAACCTTGTTGATGGTCTATATTGGGATAGAAATTGATTTTACGGATCTGAAAAAAGCATCCTGGGCAGGTTTGTTGGCTGCAATAGGAGGCTTTATAGTGCCCTTTGCACTTGGATATTATACCATCATCTATTTTGGAGGAACACCGACATCCGGATTGTTTGTTGCAATTGCAGTTGGAGTGACCTCCCTTGCGACCAAAAGCAGGATTTTGGTGGATCTAAAATTATTAAACACCAGGATAGCCTATGTGCTGATGGCAGGAGCACTGATATCAGATACACTTGCATTGGTGATTTTTGCAGGGATTGTCAGTTTTGCCGATGCCGGTTCCTTGGATATGGCAGGGCTGTTATTGGTTCTGGGCAAAGCTATTTTGTTTTTTGCTGCTACCATCATCCTGGGTAATTACATTTTGCCGATTCTTGGAAAAAGAGTCTCTCGTTTCAAAAATCAAAGCAGCACACTGTATTTCACCCTGATTCTGATCATTGCCTTTGGATATGCCGAACTCGCCGAACTTGCTGGCCTACACAGTATTTTGGGGGCATTTATGGCAGGGTTGTTTATCAGGGATAACCTGTTTCCCAAAAACATCGCCCGCGAGGTTCAGAAATCGTTTTTTGATGTTTCCATAGGATTTATGGCCCCTATTTTCTTTGTGTCCGCAGGATTCAATGTCAATATCAATGTGTTTCAAACTGACCTTGTGATGTTGCTGGCTATTATTTTTGTAGCTATTGTCGGTAAAATATTTGGGACCATGTTTTTTTATTTGCCAAGTGGTCACGGTTGGAGAGAAGGAATTACCGTGGGCTCGGGTATGAATGGAAGAGGGGCGGTAGAAATCATCATAGCCGGCATAGGATTGGAGATGGGAATCATCAACCAAAATATATTTTCAATTTTAGTTTTTATGGCAATTTTCACTACCCTAACCGTACCATTTATGCTCAAATGGACGACTTCTTGGTTACGATCCAGAGGGGAGTTGGTACAGGTTGACGGCAGGAAGGGCATTGTCATCCTGGGAGTAAACCCTGTTAGTCTTTTAATGGGCAAACACCTCAATGAAAGGGATCCCATAGTTCACATGGTGGATGCAAATATTGAAATGGTAGAATTGGCCCGACAAAAAGGTTTTGATTGCACCCATGGAAATGCGCTCAAAGACATAGTGATGCAGCAGGCGAAAGCGGATGAGAGTACTGTATTTGTGGGTTTGACTGTAAATAGTGAGGTGAATCTGCTGGCAGCCCAGATAGCTAGAGAAAATTTTTATATCTATAACAATTACATTCTTCTGACCATGGATGAAGAAGGGGCTGGTAAGTCCATTCTCGAAGCAATAAAGGCTTCTACAGTTTTTGCCATGAAAGTACATTTGGAACCTTGGAACCAAAAAATCCAATCGGGTGATTTTTTAGAAAAACAACATACGGTCATCAACAAGATCAGAACAAGGGATTGGGTGATCCAGCACGGTAAGAGCAAAATATTGCCTTTGGTTATACAGGACAATGAAGGAAAGAAAAGGGTATTTCAATATGAAGATGAAATCCTATCTGGTGAGACTGTGATTTATATTTCTTGATAATCTGTTTTTTTTACAGGTCAATTGAATCTCATGTTTGTTCAATCGGGACATCGTTTATCTTCACATTAAAATTGGTTTATTATATTAGGTTTGTTAAAATATCAATTCTTGTCATATTTGTTTTTATTGCTTTTGGGTTCGATTTAATAACTTAAATTGCCTAAAGCTAAATTAACTGGATAACTGGCATCATTGTGGATTATTATTTTTTAAAATTAACTTCTATCAATTATGAAATGGCTAGGCAGACGTAAAAGCAGTAATATTGATGACCGTAGAGGTCAAAGACCACAGAATTTTGGAGGAGGCGGGGGAGGCATCAATCCAATGATGTTGGCTCCGTTATTGAAAATCCTGTTTTCCAAAACAGGGCTGGTGATTATTGCGGCTTTTTTTCTTATCACATGGTTGACAGGTACAAATCCGCTTTCCCTGCTTTCACAATTTACAGGCGGGGGGCAGGTTACCCAATTGGCAAATTATCAACCGTCTGCTGAGGAAGAAGAATTGGCCCAAATGACAGCTGTGGTATTGGCGGATACTGAAGATGTCTGGAACCAACTGATGGATGGATATAGAGAGCCAACATTGGTGTTATTTTCCGGTCAGGTAGAATCAGCCTGTGGATTTGCATCTTCCGCATCAGGCCCTTTTTATTGTCCTGGAGATGAAAAGGTATATATAGATTTGAGTTTTTTTCAAGATATGGGTAAAAAGTTGGGAGCCCCGGGGGATTTTGCTCAAGCATATGTAATCGCCCATGAGGTAGGGCATCATGTGCAAAGATTGGATGGAACATTGGAAATGGTGCAATCCAAAAAGGGAAAGATTCCTGAACCTGAATTCAACAGGTTGATGGTGCGATTGGAACTGCAGGCAGATTTCTATGCAGGTATATGGGCACATCACACCCAAAGAGTACAAAAATTTATGGAACCGGGAGACCTGGAAGAGGCATTAAATGCTGCAAGTGCGGTCGGAGACGACAGGTTACAAAAGCAGGCCACTGGAAGAATTGTTCCTGATTCGTTTACCCATGGAACTTCCGAGCAAAGGGCGAGATGGTTCAAAAAAGGTTTTGATACAGGGGATGTCAGAGACGGCGACACATTTAATGCTAGGAATTTATAAATAAATTTGATTATTGTTTCCTAAGACAATGTGATTGATGAAGATTTGATTCTACTTTGGACGGATGTGGAAAAAAGAATCATCATATGTTCAGATATTTTGGGCAGGCTTATGCGAAAAATAGCGGTAGAGGTAGAAACCAAATTTTTTATACTTGAGCTTTCTACCTATTATCTCTTAGCTTTGCATTCCGAATCAAATAGCCAATTCATTTTGATTAATCCCTTTCCCCAAATAAAATAAATAGTAGTCTTTCAACTTTCCAATCTTATGAAAATCCTGATAATCGATGAAATGCATTTGAGTATTATTCCTTTGTTGGAAAATGTAGGTTACAAAGTTGATTATAAACCTGAAATAGAAAGACCAGCGATTGAGGCTTCCATAGATGAATATGTAGGACTCATTATCAGGTCAAAAACTCCAATGGACAAGCCTCTATTGGAAAAAGCTTCTAACTTAAAGTTTATTGGTAGGGCAGGGGCAGGACTGGATAAGATTGACCTGAAATATTTGGAAAAAAGAGATATTAAGTTATTTCATGCGGCTGAAGGGAATAGAGACGCTGTTGGAGAACAGGCGATTGGAATGCTTTTGTCTTTGTTCAACCATATTGGAAAGGCAGATCAGGAGATTAGGAAAGGTATTTGGAAACGGGAAGAAAACAGGGGTGAGGAACTGCAGGGAAAGACATTTGGAATCATTGGCTATGGTAATGTGGGTGAGGCAATTGCCAGAAAACTCTCTGGGTTTGATGTGAATATTTTGGCTTATGATAAATACAAAAGCGGTTTCGGAACATTTCATGTCACAGAAGTTGGGTTCAGGCAATTGCAGGAAGAGGTGGATATACTTAGCATGCATGTGCCCTTGACTCCTGAGACCAGAAATTTTCTGACTATGGAAGTTTTGGAGCAGTTTGAAAAGCCTTTTTACTTTATTAATACTGCCCGCGGTGAAATCATCTCCTTTGATACATTGAATGAGGCTATTGACAAGGGTATTATCCTTGGAGCTGTTTTGGATGTTTTGGAAAATGAAAAATTCTCTACTTTTACTAAGACCCAAAAGAATGCTTTTGAAAAATTAGCTTCTAGGCACAATGTGGTTTTCAGTCCACATATCGCAGGATGGACCCATCAATCCTACGAAAAGATCAATCAGGTGTTGGTTGGAAAGATAAAGGGAGCGGGGTTTTAAAAAGGTTGCTTTTTACAAAAGCATCTAAGAGAGAAGAAGGCTTTGCCGTGTCACTTCTTGTTCCCGACATTTTTAAATTGTTCAGAAAAGGAATGACATCAAGTTACCCTCTAGGCAGCCGTCATTCTGAGGCACGAAGAATCTCCAGAGGTTCTATTTATGTTAATTTTATAATTTCCTGATCCTTAAGAGACCCCCCGAAAGCATCGAGGCAGGCTTTCCTACGCATGACGGCTGCTCCGATTTATGTCATTGGTTCGGCAGGAGAAGTCTACACCCTGAGGCATGACAGATTTCTCTCTACGGTCGAAATGACAAGGATAGGTTAATTGTAGTAGCAATCAAAGCAAGGACTGCTTTATAATTAAAATCTTTATAAGCTATAAATCAACTGTTTGAGAATAACTTTTTATATTTCAAACCCAAAACAATAAACCTATGAATTCCAAACTTTCAGACCAAGAAAAATCCCCGCTACAAAACATCGAGGAATGGGAAGACGACCTTTTGGTGAGGTATCCTGAACCCAAATCAAAACAGGCAAAAGCAAAGGATGATTACAGAAACTATCATGATTCGGAAAGGGCGGATACTGTGCGGGAATTCTATAGGCTGAATCATACTTACCAAACCTATGACTTCGTACTTGAAAAAGAAAGGGAGTTTTTGAAGTTTGAGAAAAAAGAAATGCCTTTTTGGGATGCAGTGGATTACCTCAATACCCTTGTGGATGATTCAGATCCTGATACAAACTTGGACCAATTACAACATCTCGTCCAGACTTCTGAAGCCATCAGGCAGGACGGTCATCCTGATTGGTTTGTGTTGACAGGATTTATCCATGATTTGGGCAAGGTACTCTGTTTATTTGGAGAACCTCAATGGGCGGTTGTCGGAGATACTTTCCCGGTAGGCTGTCAACATGCTAAAGCCATAGTTTACCCAGAATATTTTGAGGCCAACCCTGATTCCAAAGACGAACGCTTCAATACCAAATATGGGGTATACAAACCCAACTGTGGATTGGACAATGTGAAAATGTCTTGGGGGCATGATGAATACCTATATCAAATGGTCAAAGATTACATGCCCGAACCTGCCCTCTATATGATCCGCTATCATTCCTTCTATGCGCAACATAGGGAAAATGCTTATGACCATTTGCTTAATGACCATGACCGGGAGATGTTCAAATGGGTGGACAAATTCAATCCCTATGATCTTTATTCAAAAGTCCCTGTTCCACCTGATGCCAAAGCCCTGAGACCTTACTATGAGGATTTGGTGGCGAAGTATTTGCCGGGGATTTTGAGATTTTAGAGTTGGTTTTTTGGTCAAGAACCAAGAGCCAAGAGGTTCAAAGTATGAAGTGACAAGTACCATGTACCAAGTAGGAAGTCCGAAGTAGGAGGTTGGAAGTTCCACATATGACTTCCGACTTAACTCATTTTAACTACCCCAAAATATCCATTTAATATCCACCTCTATCTATCAATATCCACCAATATCAATCATTATCCCCAACCCAGTAATACCTAAATGCTCACCACCCTTTCCTTCCTTGGATTCACTTTTTTTGTAGCTTTCTATTCTTGGTATAGATTAAGAAAGGATGATATCAGCTCCAAAGAGGGGTATTTTTTAGGAGGGAGAACTTTGACCGGAGGGGTGATCGCAGGATCCATGATTCTGACCAATATTTCCACAGAGCATCTGATAGGAATGAACGGGTCTGCGTATAAAAACGGAATGATCATCATTGCTTGGGAAGTTACTTCTGCCATTGCCTTGGTGATTGCAGCCCTTTATTTTATTCCGATTTACCTCAGGATGGGTTTGACCACCATTCCACAATATCTGGAAAGTAGGTACGATGCCACAACAAAAACCATTGTAGCGTTGCTGTTGATGCTGTCCTTCGTGGTGACATTGCTCCCTATTGTGCTATACACAGGGGCTATTAACTTGGAAAGTGTCTTTAATGTCTCGGAAGTTTTACAAGTCAGCAAATCTGAAGGTATTTGGTTGACAGTGATTACTATTGGAGTGATAGGATCCATTTATGCCATTTTTGGGGGCTTAAAAGCAGTTGCTATTTCAGATACGGTCAATGCTGTAGGTCTGATGATAGGGGGCTTGCTGGTTCCGGTATTTGCCCTTTGGGATATAGGCAATGGCAATATTCTCCATGGCATGAATAGGGTTTACGAGACTGTTCCGGAAAAATTCAATGTAATTGGTGCGGAGGATTCCGTGATGCCCTTTAGTACATTATTTACCGGTCTGATAATCAATCAGCTATATTTTTGGGGAATGAATCAAACCATTATTCAAAGGGCATTGGGAGCAAAGAATATGGCTGAGGCCCAAAAAGGGTTATTGTTTACAGGGATTTTCAAAATTCTGATTCCTTTGATTATTGTGCTGCCAGGAATCATTGCCTTTTACTATTATGGTGATCAATACTTTGGTGATCAGGATTATATCTATCCCGTATTGTTGAAAAAAGTATTGCCCTTAAGTTTGGTTGGTTTTTTTGCGGCAGTGGTATTGGGGGCCATTCTGAGTACATTCAATTCGGTGCTCAATTCAGCGGCAACAATCTTCAGCTTGGATATTTATAAAAAAATCATCTCCCCCAAGACGTCTGACAGAAACTTGGTCAGGGTGGGAAGATGGAGTTCACTGGTCCTTGCAGTTGTGGCAATTCTGGTGGCACCGACGGTGGCCAATGCACCTGAGGGGTTGTACCAATTGATGCAGCAACTGAACGGAATTTTCTTTATCCCGATCGCATCTGTTTTGATTGCAGGTTTCTTTTTACCACAGATTTCTGCGACAGGTGCAAAAGTAGGATTGGTAACAGGGTTGACTTTTTATTTATTGACCACTTTTGTGATGGAAGTCAATCTGCACTTTATCCATATTTGGGGGATAGAGTTTGTGCTCAATTTGTTGGTGATGTATTTGGTTAGCTTAAGTTTCTCGCCAATTACCAAACCAACTTCTAGATTCAATAGTCCCCTTGATTTAAGGGAATGGAAATACGCCAAATCCCTTTCTGCTTTTCTTTGTTTAGTGACATTGCTGATTTATTATTGGCTGGGGAGTTGATCTACCAAAGTTCGATTTGCTTATTTCTGAGCAATTTATTGACACTTGAGTTTTTCTTTTTCAACCTAAAATTGCTTTCTCCTTGAGTAATTGTTATCTTTGGCCCATACAAATAGCGAAAGCATAAAAGAAACGGTTTCAGCAATGAAACCGTTCTTTTATTTTTCAAAGCCATAGTAAATTTAATGTCATGGGAAACATACAGTATTACACTGAAGAGGGTCTGAAAAAATTAAAGGATGACCTTCAGGAGTTAAAGACGAAAGGAAGACACGATATTGCCAAGCAAATTGCCGAAGCAAGGGATAAGGGCGACCTAAGTGAAAACGCGGAATATGATGCTGCCAAAGATGCCCAAGGGCTTCTTGAATTGAAAATAGCCAAATTGGAAGGAGTGGTAGGAAATGCCCGTGTGATGGATAATTCAAGAATGGATACCTCTAAGGTTGGTATCCTGAGCACTGTTAAAATCAAAAATGTCAAAAACGGTATGACCGTTACCTATACTTTGGTTTCTGAGGAAGAAGCTGACCTAAAGGCCGGTAAGATTTCATTGGCATCTCCTTTTGGAAAAGGGCTTAATGGGAAATCCAAAGGTGATATTGCCCAAATCCAGGCTCCGGCAGGAACTCTGGAATTTGAAATTCTGGATATTTCTTACTAAAATTTTATTCTCCCGATGGTTTCTCCTTCGGGATTTTTTATTTTTACACCTATGGCATCAATCTTCACTAAAATCATCAACCGAGAAATCCCTGCAGAAATCATTGCTGAGGACGAACACTACATTGCTTTTCTGGATATCATGCCTTTAGTCAAAGGACATGTCCTGGTAGTTCCAAAAAAGGAGGTAGATTATATTTTTGATCTCGATGACCAAACCCTGGCAGGTCTCCATGTTTTTTCAAAAAAAGTAGCAAAAGCAATCGATAAAACCATTAAGTGCACGAGAGTAGGGGTAGCAGTAATCGGATTGGAAGTTCCCCATGTTCATGTGCATCTCGTTCCACTCAGAACCATGGATGACATCAACTTCACCCGTCCTAAACTTAAACTCAGCAAGGAAGAGTTGGCTGAAATAGGGGAAAGGATTAGGGTTCAGTTTTCAATAGGCAGTATTCAGTAGGCAGTTTACAGTGGGCAGTGATCAGTTTACAGTGATCAGTTTTCAGTAGGCAGTCACAGTTTGGAGTTGACTCATGCTCTGGAATTTAACAGTGATGGGTTTAGGATTGCAGTTTACAATGTGTCAGAAGGAGGTTGTCATTTGTCATTAGCAGCAGGAATTGATTCAGTTTGAAAAAGGAAGTTTAAAACAGTGGTTTAAGGTTTTTTTGAACCGAATTTTTCAGGGTGCTGCATCATAAAATTTATTAATTTTCCAATCTCCTGATTCTGTTGAAGTAATTTTTCGTATTCATCGTCCCTTAGGTATTTGCATGCTATTGCAAAATCAAGCCAGACTCCGGTTTCACTGTTTTCCATATCTGCATCACTCAATTTTGAAACAAAATGAAGGGGGTATTGTCTTTTTCTGTAAGCCTCTGAAACATTAACGCATACAGACCTACTACTTCTTCTGATCTGATCAGTCAGGGATTATCTTTCTTCTTTTGGAAATATTTTTGATAGTTCAAAAATATCCATTGTCAAAATAAAAGCCTTCTTATAAGCCAACAAATCCTTGAAATCCATATTAACCAATTACAATTCCTAAAAAAACTTTATTTCAGTAAATCACCCACTTTCAATTAATCAGTGCAAACTGAAGACCCTTAACTGTAGACTGACACACAAACTGCCTACTCAACACTTAGCTACTGCGACTACTTACTGAAAACTGCTCATTTCAAACTGGACTCTGAAAGCTGAAATTAACCCACTTGATTCCGACAACTGAACACTACCCACTGAACACACAAACTGCCAACTAATTAAAACTGCCCCCCTGCCAACTGCGACTGCATACTGAAAACTACTGCAAACTGAAAACTGCCTACTGCCAACTGAACACTGCTCACTGCCTACTGCACCCCAATCGCCTTCCAAACCTCACTCTCCCCATACTTTGGCGTTCCGCCTTCTTTTGTTGCTACAAAAGCCCCCATGGCACAAGCAAATTGGAGGATTTCATCAGGAGTTTTTCCTTCCAGGTAGCTTTTGATAAAACCAGCTAAAAAAGCATCACCTGAACCAACTGTGTCTTCTACTTTAACTTTGTAGCCTGAATGTTGAAAGATATTTCCCTCTTGGTAAATCATCGCACCTTTAGAACCTAAAGTGATGCAGACCATTTTTACAGGAAAATGGGTCGTCAGCAAATTGCAACATGCTTTGACATCTGGCGCTATTCCAAAATAATCTGCCACAACCTCCAGTTCATCTTCATTGATCTTGAGGATTTCAGTAAAGCCTAGCATGATCTCAATTTTTTCAAAATCATAAAATGGTGCCCTAAGATTGATATCGAAGACTTTGAGTGTTGGTTGGTGCAAAAGTTGGTAGAGTGTTTCCCAACTGCTTTTATTCCTTATTGCCAAGCTCCCGAAAATGAAAGCATCTGCATTGGAAACAGCATCTTTGTTTTTCTCATTCAGCTCAATAAAATCCCATGCCACAGGTGAAACAATAGTATACTTGATGTTTTCAGGATCTTCATTATGTACTTTCACAGTTCCTGTAGCATGTTCCTCATCAATCTGAATAAGGGCATTATCGAAATCGAAGGATTGGATGAAGTCCAAGTATTTTTTTCCATACGCATCTTTTCCTAACCTTGAAATCATTTGAACATCCAAACCCAACTGTTTCAAGTGCAGTGCCACGTTCATAGGGGCCCCACCGGGAATTTCTTTGTCAGGGAAACAATCCCACAACATTTCACCATAACAAACAACTTTTTTAGACATGGCTTTTCTGTAATTCTTTTTGTATTTCTTCCAAGGATTTTCCTTTTGTTTCCGGCATACGGAAGGCTACCCATATCAATTGCAACACCATCATCAATGCAAAGAATGCAAAAATACTTCCCGCCCCGAATTTGCTGGCAAAGAAGGGGAATAGGTTTGCAATAAGTGCAGCCAATATCCAATGGGTAAAAGAACCCAATGATTGACCGAAAGCCCGTAGTTCGTTAGGGAAAATTTCAGCTATAAATACCCATATCACTGAACCTTGTCCTATAGCATGTGAGGCTATGAATACGAAGACAAAATAGGGCAGGAGGGTATTGCTGATTGCACCCCCAAAATAACTGTAAGCCATCAGGGAAAGTGAAATGATATATCCGACCGAACCTATATACATCAGCATTTTTCTTCCAATCTTATCAATGAGATAAAGACCGAGCATCGTTGCCACTAGATTGATGACACCTATACCAATGGTGGAAAGCAAAGCATCCTCTGTGGCAATCCCCGCAGATTCAAATATCCTTGGGGCGAAATATATGATGGCATTGATGCCTGACATCTGATTGAAGAAAGCCATCAAAAAAGCAAAAAAGGAGATTTTCCTGAATTTTGGATTGAATAGGGCAGTAGCATCAACTTTGCCTCTGATTTCTTTGCTTTCTGCTATTGCCAACACCATCGCCTCATCAACCCCATCAGGGTCAGTTTTGGTCAGGATTTCCCTTGCCATTTCAAAATCTTGCTTTTTAGCTATCAGCCATCTAGGGCTTTTAGGAACTTTTACAATCAAAATACTATAAATCAGCGCAGGAATTGCTTCTACACCAAGCATCCATCTCCATGCTTCATTCAGATTGGCAGTCCCTATCAGGTAATTAGAGAAATAAGCCATGAGGATGCCAAATACAATATTAAACTGGTAAAGGGCCACCAATTGTCCCCGTCTTTTTGCAGGAGCTATTTCCGAAATGTACATCGGCGCTACCACTGAGGAGGCACCTACTCCCAAGCCACCGATAAACCGAAATATCATAAATGTGTTGACATCATTGGCCAAAGCAGAACCAACAGCAGAAATCAAATAAAATACCCCGATCCAAAGGAGAGAATTTTTCCTACCGAATTTATCAGCTGGAATACCTCCAAAAAGCGCTCCAATCACTGTTCCGTATAAGGCCATGGCAACAGCTAAGCCATGACTCCAATCATCCAAACCCCAAAGATCCTGAATATCTCTTTCAGCCCCAGAAATGACAGCGGTGTCGAAGCCAAATAAAAATCCGCCCAAGGCTGCTGTAACTGATAGGAAAAGAACGTAATTTTTACTTTGCATGGTAATAGTTATTTGGGTTAAGGATTAAAAATAACCAGAAGTATGGGATTTAAAAATCCAATTTCTGAATTTTCTTGTGCATTTCAGGTATCATCAGCAAGGCTGCAGACCCATACCATTCTTTCAGGTCCATTTTCAGCACACCCGCTTTGACTGCTGGATCGGTGTTGGTCAGTACTTCTGCTTCTTCTTTGGAGTCAACGTCAAAAATAAAAATACCTCTCATGGCTTCATTTCCCAAAAAGGGTCCCGCCAAAATGAGCTTTTCCATTTCGGCCAGTTTATTAATATTGACCATATGTCCTTTTTGGATTTCTTTTCTTTCCTCAGGTGTATATTCAGATACCCTGTCACCTGAATACAGAAATGCAATCACAAATTTCCGCATGCCATAATCATCTGCCTGAAGTTTTAAGGCAAGTTCAGGATCATAAGATTCGCTCTGTCCTTTTGTTGTTAAAGGGAAAAGAACAATTGTGGAAAGACAAAATACTATCAAAATCTTCTTCATCGTATTTGGGGTTATTGTATGATCAAAGATACAGTGTCTGCTTTAGTTCGAATTTTGAGCCATTGTTCAAATCGTTGTTTTTCCTGTTTGGATGGAGTCTGCTTGAATTTGGCAAATGCCAACAATAGTGTATCCTGTCTATCTTCTTTCAAATTAGCCATGATTGCCCTGTTCACTGTAAAGTTCTCCAAATTTGGGTAATGGATTTTTGCTTCCTTTGCAAGGTCAACTACCTGATTGCTGCTTCTGCTATATTCAGATAGTTCTCTTTCCAGTAGATTTATTTTTTGGTCTTTATCCTGGATCAATAGCTCATTTCTTTCATAAAGATCTTTTAGAATATCTGACCTTAATAGATTCATATCAGTGCCGGAATCCCCACTCTGCTTGAGATACAGATGGGTGTTTGTCAATTTAAAAGCATCTAATCTTTTTTTGATTCGGATAATTTCCTCCTCTTCGATTCTTTCTCCTATTAAACTTATTTCAATGACACTACTATCTGAATCATATAATAATGTACTTGCAATGATCTGGGTTCTCGGTAAATCAAATTCAGTACTTATAAACTGCTTGACGCTTTTTTCCCAGAATGTCCGTTTGACAATATTGTATGCAAGATATACACTGGGAATAATGGTAAGCAAAGTGAATAAGGTAATATATGATCGAACAGTTTTTTCCCGTTTTCTGTCCATAAATTCCTTTTTGGGAAATTTCATAAACCGGACAATCAGGTATGTTGAAAGACTGATGAAAACCGAATTGATAAAGAACAGATAAAAAGCACCGAAAAAATAATAAAGATTACCTGTGGCCAAACCATAACCTGCCGTACACAGAGGAGGCATTAGGGCCGTTGCAATGGCTACACCGGGGATGGCATTGCTTTTCTCTTTTCTTGACCCTGCTACTATCCCTGCTAGTCCCCCGAATAGGGCAATCAAGACATCCCAAATGGTTGGTTCTGTTCTTGCCAACAATTCAGATTGGGCATCATCTAGTGGGGTAAAGGAGAAGTAAATCGTACTCGTTAAGATACTGATCAAAACAGCAATTCCCAGGTTTTTCATTGACTTTTTGAGTAGCTCAAAGTCATTGATTCCTGCCGCAAGTCCGATCCCCATAATAGGGCCCATCAGGGGTGATATTAACATGGCACCGATGATCACGGCTGTGGAATTTACATTCAAACCAACCGATGCCACAAAGATGGCAAAGATGAGAATCCAAAGATTTGCCCCTTTGAATTCCACATTTTTTTTGATGTAATCAATGGTTTCAAGCTCGTCCTCTTTACCCTCGTGGAGGTCAAACCTATCCTTGAAAAATATCAGTATCATTAGAATCCTATTTCTCAAACTGATTGGCTTTTTATTTTCTCCCATGCTTTTTGAACCTTAAATCAAAAAGCAATCTATGCAAAAAACCTAAATCTGGGATATACGGATGAAATTGTTTTATCAAAAAATTAAAACAAAAATAGGAGGGAGGGATAAATAACTGAATTTAAGAGTATTTGTAATAATTTATTGTACCCTAACTATTAAATCAAATCTCTGATTGAATAAAAGGATTATAACCAGTTGATATAAAATGAATTATAGCGCATTTAGTTATGTCTAAATTTGCTAAGCCTAAATAAATTAGGTTTAACTAAAAAAAAGGAATCTCACAAAAAATCCAATGACACTTGGATATGTTATTATATTTGTATGAAGCAATTCTACATTCATAGTTTTAAACAATGGTTTTGGAGAAGGATTGTGGTTTTATTTGAAATTTAATTTATAGACCCAAACAATTTTGAGGAATGACAAAATCGATCAACAAATTAGTTTTTGTGGATGATGATAAAATCCAACATATGATCAACCGCAAAAATCTTTTGCGGATAAAGCCTGATATTGAACTGTTTTTCTTTGAAAATCCTTTTGAAGCATTGGACTGGTTGAAGATCAATGAAGCAGATCTTCTGATTTTGGATGTCAACATGCCTGAGATGCAGGGTTGGGATTTTCTCGAAGAACTTGTGAAAACAGGGAATAAGATCCGTGTAAAAATGCTTACCTCCTCCATGGACCCCATGGATGTTGTAATCAGTGAAAAATACGATCAGGTATCCGGATTTCTAGTTAAGCCGTTACAGACTGATGTATTGATGGAGATGTTAGGATTTGAAGTCTAAAGTTCCTTGGGATTTGTTTGTTTTGGTAAATAGAATTATTGTTCCATATGGCAGAAAGAAATGAAGTGAGTAGACCCGTAATTACAAAAAAATTGGATGAGTTTTTTTCAGGACTTGCCAAGGCTTTTAGGTTTGTAAAAAGGTTTTTCCAAGAGGTATGGTTTCCTCCTTATGAGATAAAAGAAATTTTGAGACAATCATACGAGATAGGCTATCGTTCTCTGCCCCTGATTTCTTTGACTGGTTTTATTATCGGAATTGTTTTCACAAATCAGTCGAGGCCCTCCTTGGCAGAGTTTGGTGCGACATCTTGGTTGCCCGCTTTAATTTCCATTGCAGTTGTCAGGGCCTTAGGTCCTTTGGTGACCGCTTTGATAGCCTCTGGAAAAGTAGGTTCAAGTATAGGTGCGGAGATAGGTTCCATGAATGTGACCGAGCAGATTGATGCCATGGAAGTTTCTGCGATAAATCCATTCAAATATTTGGTAATTACAAGAACGCTTGCAGCTACATTTATGATACCTATATTGGTAATGTACACAGATTTCGTAGCCTTGATGGGTTCTTTTCTAAGTGTCAATGTCAATGAATTGGTGAGTATGTCAACATTCTTTGTACAAGTATTTGAGGCGATATCCTTTTTGGATATTTTCTCTTCAGTCATCAAGTCATTGATCTTCGGTTTTACTATTGGAATTGTGGGATGCTATAAAGGATATAATTCTTCAAGGGGAACTGAAGGGGTAGGTCAGGCTGCAAATTCAGCAGTGGTAATGTCTATGTTCTTAATATTCGTGGAGGAGCTTTTGATTATGCAAATTGTAAATGCCATTCGTTATGCATAATGAACAAAATTTAGTTGTTGAGATAAAAGATCTTGTAAAATCCTTCGGAGACAATCATGTTCTCAAAGGTGTTGACCTGAATCTTTATAAAGGAGAAAATCTGGTTGTCTTAGGAAAATCTGGAAGTGGCAAGTCTGTTCTTATCAAATTGATGGTTGGTCTTCTAAAGCAGGATGAGGGTTTAATAAAAATTTTCGGAATTGATACTGCGGGGTTGAAATTAAAGGATTTGAACAAGCTGAGATTGAGGATAGGTTTTTCTTTTCAGGCATCTGCCCTTTATGACAGTATGACTGTAAGAGAAAATCTCGAGTTTCCATTAGTGAGAAATACTAAAAACCTTACAAGAAAAGAAATTGACACGAAAGTAGAGGAATTGTTAGATGCCGTAGCATTACCAAATACTATCAATCAGATGCCTTCTGAGCTGTCAGGAGGACAAAAGAAAAGAATTGGGATTGCAAGAACATTGATTCTGAATCCTGAAATTATGCTATACGATGAGCCTACGGCAGGTCTCGATCCTGTCACCTGTATCGAAATCAATAACCTGATCAATGAAGTAAGGGAAAGATTCAAGACTTCCTCCATCGTCATTACGCATGATTTGACCTGCGCCAAACAAACAGGCGATCGAATGGCGGTTTTAATTGAAGGACAATTTAATTCTGTCGGTACTTTCGAGAAAGTTTTTGAAGAAGCTACCGACCAACAAGTAAAATCATTTTACGACTATAATTTTATCAGATAATGAGAAATGATAATAAAAAATCCGTAATAGTGGGCATTTTTGTCCTAGTCGGAATCGTCATCTTCATAGCGGGAATCCTTACTATGGGTGGTCAGCAAAAGAAATTTGTAAAAAGTATCAGACTCAATGCGGTCTTCGATGATATTGGTGGGTTGCAGACCGGTAACAACGTCTGGTTTTCGGGTGTAAAAATCGGTACGGTCAGAAAAATCAATTTTTATGGGGAATCTCAAGTGGAAATAGTCATGAGTGTAGAAAATGAGGCCCAAGATTATATCCGTAAGGATTCTAAGGCTACCATTGGCTCTGACGGATTGATCGGAAACAAGATTATAGTAATCTATGGGGGAACTACACAAGCACCGCCCGTGGAGGACGGGGATAGGCTAATAGCAGTAATGCCTTTGGACACGGATAAAATGATGTCCACACTTCAGGAGAACAACAAGAATCTTGTGACAATTACTGAAAACCTTAAAGTACTGACCACTAAAATAGCAGAAGGTAAAGGTATGGTAGGAGCAGTGATGACAGATAGTCTTTTGGCTGAAAGTTTCAAAAATACAATGACAGCTTTTGAAAGAGCTGCTGTAAGGAGCAACGTAGTGATCAGTGATATCAATAAAATTACCGCAAACCTCTATAAAGAGGGGACGCTATTGCATGATCTGACCAATGACAAAGAAACCTATCAAAACCTGAAATCCTCTGTGGAAGGTTTAAAGGCTACCGTAGAAAATACCAAGGAGCTATCAGAAGATTTGAAAGTGACTATGGACAAGTTGAATACCAATGATAATGTAATGGGTTTGTTGCTCAATGATACTGAATTCGCCGAAAACCTAAGAAGTACTATGGTCAATACAGACAGTGCCACCATGAATCTGAACAAGGGACTTGAGGCTTTGGAATATACTTGGCCTTTCCGAAGAGGTTTCAAAAGAATGGAAAAAGCCAATAATTGATATATTTTTCTAAACTGAGAAAGCCCGTTATCTTACAATAACGGACCCTCTCGGTTTAGGAAAATAATTTGATTTTTTATTAGCCCATAAATGGGTTTGTAGATTCTTATTCAATTTTTTTATAAACTTTATAAAGGAAAAATGTAGATTATGAACTTATAATTAAAAATTTCCGATGAGTTCAAATATTAATATCTCCAATATCCAATATCCTTAAATATCTAATAATTAATAGTTTATAAATAGATATGGATTGGGAATTTAAAGTGGAAATGGATTTTTAAGATCCTTCCTATTTCCCGTTTGCAATTTTTTGGTCAGCTTCTTCCTTTTCTTCCTCCTCTGCTTCGAAATTTTCATTGTCGTTCATTGGTTTCAATGAAAACCCGGCACTTATCGGAAAATGATCCGAACCAATATTATGATGGATTTTGAGATTGTCCAGTGTAAAATGTTTGCTGACAAAGATATGGTCCAGAGGCCACCTGAGAAAAAAGTACTTGGCGTGGAAGGTGTTGAACATACCTCTGCCTCTTCTAGGATCCAATAAACCACTAATTTTGAGAAACAACTCACTGGTATAGGACCACCCCACATCATTGAGATCACCCATGACCAAAGTAGGCTTATCGTAATGCTTAACTTTTTTTCCCACCAATAAAATCTCTGCATCTCTTTCTGTACTTGTCGGATTCTCACTTGGCACAGGAGGTGTTGGATGTATGGCAAAAATCTTCACATTGTCGCCACTTTGCAATTTTACCAAAGCTTCTATGGATGGTATTTCCTGATCAATCAGGTGTTGGACTTCATATTCCAAAATTGGTAGTTTGGAGTAGAATAACATACCATAGGTATTTTCCTGAGGAATTTCCACGAAATGAGGGTGGCTATTTTTGAATTCACTCATTTCTTTAGCCCAATTCAGGTCAGTTTCGGCTAATAATAAAATATCTGGATCTTCTCTTTGGATGAGCTTAAGTGCTTTTTGGTAATCTTTGTTGTACTGATACACATTAATCACCATCACTGAAATAGTAGGAAAATCAGAACCTGATCCTGTATCTTTCACCATTTTCGGGGAAAATATTGTAAAAGGATATATCTGATACATTTGAAAAATTGCCATCATCACAACTCCTATAAAAAGTATGTAATCCAATTTCCCGAAATCACTGAAACCCAAAAAAAGCCATAAAACCAAAATGATCAAACAAACAAACAACTTTTGGAATCTTGGATAATCGAATACCCTGAAGATCCAATGATCATTTTTGATAATAGGAATCAAACCTGCTATCAAAATTAATACACTTAGAATTTCTAATACCGTTTTCATGCAAATTCCTGAGCTTAAATATAAATAATCGACAATGAAAACCTATCTTCTGATAATGAAACAAGTAAAATTAGGTAAATTGAGAATTATTAGTAGTTGAATGAAGTTATAACAATGAATTCTTTTTTACCATAACAAAATTATATAATAATGAAGATACTCCCACAAGAAACCAAGAAAACGCTGAAATCCAAAAAGGGAACCTACAATTATTGGAGTTTAATTGCACTTCAGGAAGAAGGGTACAAAATAGACACACTTCCTTTTTCTATCAGGATACTTTTAGAAAATGCTCTCCGGAATTTTGATGATTTTGGAATTACCAAAGAACACATTGAAACCTTGGCTACCTGGTCTCCCGAACCTTCTGATAAAGATATTCCCTTCAAACCAGCAAGAGTTCTGATGCAGGATTTTACAGGTGTTCCCGCTGTTGTGGATATTGCTTCTCTTCGTGCTGAGGCCACCAGAAAGGGGAAAGATCCCCAAAAAATCAACCCTTTGATCCCTGTCGATTTGGTGATTGACCATTCTGTACAAGTGGATTATTTCGGAACCAACTATTCCTATCAAAAAAATGTAGAGGTGGAATATGAGAGAAACGGAGAACGGTATCAGTTTTTGAAATGGGCACAGAAAGCCTTTGATAATTTTTCTGTAGTTCCCCCAGGTATGGGAATCTGTCATCAGGTGAATCTTGAATACCTGGCCCAAGGTGTCATCGCAAGAGATGGTGATGCATTTCCGGATACTTTGGTAGGGACTGATTCCCATACACCAATGGTCAATGGTATAGGTGTAATTGCTTGGGGAGTGGGTGGAATTGAAGCAGAGGCAGCAATTTTAGGCCAGCCCATTTACTTTATCATGCCGGAAGTTGTCGGCCTGAAGCTAACAGGAAAACTACCTTTGGGGACTACGGCGACAGATATGGTACTGACCATAACCGAATTGCTCAGAAGACATGGCGTTGTAGGTAAGTTTGTGGAAGTTTTTGGTTCTGGCCTAGATAACCTGACGGTTCCAGACAGAGCTACGATTTCCAATATGTCTCCGGAATTTGGGTGTACTGTTACTTACTTTCCCATTGATGAAAGGACTTTGGATTATATGAAGAAGACCAATAGATCAGAAGATCAGATTCAATTGGTAGAAGACTACAGTAAAGCCAATATGCTGTGGAGGCAAGGTGAAGATAGAATCAAGTACAGTTCCGTTGTAGAATTGGATCTTTCTACGGTCGAGCCTACTGTTTCTGGGCCAAAAAGACCACAGGATAAAATCTTGGTAAGGGAGTTCAAAGCCAAATTCGGTGAATTATTGGAAAAAGTCCACGGAAGAGAATATATACCAATTGATAAAAGAGAAGT